>SLGR01000151.1 GCA_007136585.1 Candidatus Sumerlaeota bacterium
GAGTGACCTCTACAAGGAAACGTGAATTGCTCTCTGAGAAAAGTTTTATCCAGGAGTTATGCTCATCCGCGCCGTCTTTTATGCTTAGAAGAGATATATCTATATCCGCCCCGGTTCCGGAAAAACACATCTCTGCCGCGGCAATGGCCAGGCCGCCCTCACTGAGGTCGTGGCAGCTTTCCAGCACCCCTAAGCTGATAGATTTTCTGATAAACTCCAGGGTAATTGGGGAGGTTTCTTCTCTCAGCCCGGGAACCTCTCCTCCGCTGCAGAACCCGGCCCTTGCCAGGGCCGAGTGACCCATCTCGCGGAAAGTGTCTCCCGCAAGGTATATGAAGTTGCCTGATGATACGAAAGAGCTTCGGCAGCTTAAATTCACGTCCTTGACAGGGGCAACACATGTGACAAGCAGCGTTCCGGGGATATTTATTTTTTTTCCTCCGGAAGAGGTATAGAAGTTGTTGAGGCTGTCCTTTCCGGAGATAAAGGGTATTTGAAGTATGCGGCTGGCCTCCCCGCACCCCTGGCAGGCCCGGACCAGTCCGCCAAGTTCCTTTTGGTCAGAAGTATCCCCCCAGCAGAAATTATCCATAAGGGCGCCCCGTCTTATATCTCCCCCGCAGGAGACGGCGTTTCTCACCGCTTCCTCTGTAACGCTTGCGGCCATACGGCGCGGGTCCTGCCTCCCGTAGAAGGGGTTTATGCCGAGCCCTACCGCTATACCGGCTTTCTCTTCAAGTATAGGGCGTATAACGCATCCGTCCTGGGGAATATCCTGACTCATACCTTCCAGAGGCCTTATTACCGCGGTTCCCTGTACCTCGTGGTCATACTGCCGGATTACTTTTTCCCGGGATCCGATATTGGGGTCGGCAAGTATTTCAAACAGCGCCTGCTGCGGATCTCCTTTAAGAACCGAAAGCGTTTCCGGTTTTCTATATTCCCATACTGCCCTGCGGCTTATGCCGGGGTACCCGCGGTGAAGAAAATCCATATCCAGGTCGGCCCGGGGTTCACCGTTATAAAAAACTTTAAGGCTCCCGCCTTTGAAAGTTCCTATGCTTGCGTACTCGACATCCTCGCTTTCAAGAAGGCTGCTTATCCTCTCCATTTTTTCTTCCGGTACACTCAGAACCATTCTTTCCTGAGATTCAGAGAGGAGTATTTCCCATGCCTCCATTTTTCTCTGCTTCAGGGGAACTTTCTCCAGGTTGACCACGGCCCCGGTATCTGCTCCCATTTCCCCTACGGCGGAAGAGAGGCCTCCGGCCCCGCAATCAGTTACGGCGTTATAAAGCCCCTGGTCCCTGAGCCTGAGAAGGATGTCTGCAACCTTTTTCTCGGTTATGGGGTCTCCTATCTGCACGCAGGAAGAATCAGTCTCATTATCCAGGCCGGAGGAGGAAAAAGTGGCCCCGTGGAGTCCGTCGCGCCCTGTTTTCCCCCCTATTAAAAGGATAGTATCTCCCGGGCGGACTTTTTTCTCCACGCAATTTTCCGGTATGATACCTACGGTTCCGCAGTATACCAGCGGGTTACAGGTATAACCGGGGTCGAAAACTATGGCCCCGGATGAGGTGGGTATCCCCATCCGGTTGGAGTAATCCCTTACACCTTTTACCACACCTCGGAATACCCTCATAGGGTGAAGTACCTGCGGAGGCAGCTGATTGTGAGGGGTATCCTGAAGCCCAAAGCAGAAAACATCAATGTTAAGTACAGGTTTGGCCCCCAGTCCTGCTCCCAGGATATCCCTTATGACTCCGCCTATGCCGGTTGAGGCGCCGCCGTACGGTTCTATGGCCGAAGGATGGTTGTGGGTCTCTGCCTTTATTGCTATTGCCCATCCGGGGGTGAAACGTATGATTCCCGCATTATCCTTGAATATGCTGAGGCAATGAGAAGTCTCCATATCCTTTATGGGAGCAAAAACTGTTTCCTTTAGAAGATTGGAATAACTTTTATTCTCAGAGTTCTCAGTGTAATCAACGCTGCCGGTCATGGTCTTATGTTTGCAGTGCTCGCTCCAGGTCTGGGCTATACATTCAAGTTCTGTAAGGGTGGGTTCCCTGTTTTTTCTTCTGAAATACCCCTGCACTTTTCTCATTTCCTCAAGGGTAAGCGAAAGAGTATGTTTCCGGGATATCTCCTCAAGTTCGGGGTCGGAGATTTTAAGAATATTAAGGCTCATTTTATCTCAACCCCGCTTCCGGAATATTTTGCTTCCTGAATCACCTTGTTAAAAAGAAGTTTTCGGGTTATATAACTGCAGGTTTCTTCATCAGCCCCCCCCTCTGCTGTTATTATATACCGTTCTCCCCCGGATATCTTTTTGAGGCCGCGGTCAAGGGAGGCGTAACCGGCCGCTTCGACCGCCCTGCGTCCGGGAATATCAAGGACCCCCTTTTTCAGGTAGACCTCAATAGATATCCCTTCTGTATCACGTAGTCCCGGATAATATTCCTCAACAACAGGGTCTATAAGAATTTCCCGGCTTATCCGGTTCAGCCTTTCTTCCGCAGGAACGGGCAGAGTATTTTCATCAAACTCAATGATGTAAATCCGGGAAAATGATATCCTGTGCTCTTTCTGAATCCCCAGTTCTTTTACTTCACTGCTCAGCTCCCTGCTCTCAGGGCAGGCACCTTTGCGGTAGACCTCTACTATACTGCGGATCATAGGTCTATTCCCATTCTATGGTTCCCGGGGGTTTATTAGTTATATCCAGAACCACCCGGTTAACACCCTCTACCTCGTTTACTATCCTGGTGGATATGCGTTCAAGGGCCGCGTGCGGCAAATCTGCCCAGGAGGCTGTCATAGCGTCCGTGGAGTTAACACACCTGATGGCTATTACGTTTTCATAGGTGCGCGAGTCTCCCATAACCCCTACTGTCTTTACCGGCAGAAAGACGCAGAAACCCTGCCAGAGTCCGTAATAAAGGCCTTGCTCCTTAAGCTCCTCGTCCAGTATGGCATCGGCTTTTTTCAATATCCCGGCTTTCACTCTGTCCACGGGGCCCAGTATTCTCACCCCCAGTCCGGGTCCGGGGAAGGGATGCTGTTTTATAAGTTCTTCCGGCAACCCCAATTCCCTACCTATCTCCCTGACCTCATCCTTGTAAAGTTCCTTTAAGGGTTCGAGGAGTTTGAGATCAAGTTTTTCGGGAAGTCCTCCCACGTTGTGATGGGATTTTATCTTTGCCGCCCCGTCGCCGGACCCCGCGGATTCTATTATATCCGGGAAGATCGTCCCCTGGGCCAGGTGGGTTGCCCCCCGGATCTTTTCCGTCGCCTTTACAAACGCCTTGATAAACTCGTTTCCTATGATCTTTCTTTTTTTCTCCGGGTCGCTGACCTCCTGAAGTTTCTCGAAAAATCTCTCGCTGGTATCAAGTATGGTTACAGGTATGCCCATTTTCTTAATAAATACTTCCTTTATCCTCTCAGTGTCTTTTTTCCGCATCAGGCCGTGGTCTACAAAGAAAGGAAAAAAATCGTCTTTTACCGCTCTGGAGAGAAGCGCGCAGACCACGCTGGAATCAACCCCTCCGGAGAGTGCCATTACAACTTTGCCTCCCTCAACTTCCTTTTTGATCTCTTGAGTTGTAAGGCTTATCCAGTCCGCCAGGCTCCAGTCTTTTTCGGCCCGGCATATATTAAAAAGGAAATTGGAAAGAATCCTGTTACCGTAAAGGGTATGCGTTACCTCCGGATGAAACTGGATACCGTAAAGGTTTTTTTCCGGGTTTTCCACGACCGCCGGCTCCAGGCCGACC
>SLGR01000171.1 GCA_007136585.1 Candidatus Sumerlaeota bacterium
CCCCCCTTCTCGCCGTTCATAAGGTAACCGAAGAACGAGTACTCAAGCCCACCGGTAAGCTCCTGGGTGTAACTCCCTCCGTATATAGTGCGTTTTACTTTCTTCTCCTGCTGAAGAGTGGCTGCTGCGGGCGGAGAGGTGTAATTCTCCCTCAGGTAATTAACCTCGGCTCTTCCGGGACCAAGTTCCCGGTATACACGCAAACCGTACCCCTCTATTCCGGATATATCCCTTCGGGTATCCCGCGCCCAGAGGTAGTAGGCATCTCCGGAGATTCCCGTGTAGGGTTCCCGGGCTTCCGCCCTGACGGCAGGAAACCCCAACCCTTTATCCCCTATAAGGACGCCGTCTGCCCATCTGATCGGCTGGTTTCCGAGGGTCAGCGAGACGGGGTACCCGTGTATATCGTTTAACCTTATGTAGGCCGCTTCAAAGTAAGGGGTCTGGTTGGGTACCCGGGCCCCGTAATCGGTTATGCGGGTTTGGGTAGAGTTCAGGACCCCGACCGAACGTATCCTGAGCCCTGCCTCTATACCGTCCCGGAGGTGACCCGTAAGGTAGAAGTTTCCCCTGCTGAGGTACTCCGTTGAGATGTTTTTCCCTTTCCTGTTCTCCCTCCGCATCTCAAACTCAAACTCGTTGCCGATATCAAGTGTAACGGCTCCGAGGGGAAATGCCGCGCAGGAGATAAGCGCGGAAAGAAAAATAAGAAACCTGCTGCTGAACTTAACTCTCATGGTTGCGATTATATATAAATGGGTTTTCTTTTTCAAATCACCTGAAACCGCCCTGGACAGGACGTAAGGCGGAAAATTCCGGTTTCAGGAAGCTTTATTGAGAGCCGTAGTATTAAAAACTCGCGCTGAGAGAGACCCTGTGCGGCATATCCAGATCGCCGGCCAGTCCCGCGGCGTAATCAAAGGTATAATTATCCATCTTAAACCCCGCCCCGAATACTATGGTCTCGGCTTCGGTCTCATCCAGGTTCACCCTGTACCCGCCCCTGAAGGAGAGGCTCTCTCCGAGGTTGAATTCGCCTCCTATAAGGACCATAGTCACGGATTCGTTGAGATAATGCGGGATATCCATACTAAGGGTATAGGTGTTATCCCCGTATATCCCTCTATAGCTTAAACCCGGACGGATAGCAGCCGGGAGCGGGTCCTCCTCATCAATGTAGCTGATCTTACTCCCGATATTCTGAAGGGAGAGCCCCGCGCATATGTTTTCCGATATATGGGGCCGGGCCCCTATATCAGCTGCAAAGGCCGAACCGCTCTCTCCAAAGACCGAGGAGGTGATCATCTTCAGCGTGATCCCTGCCGGAACGCCCCTTACGGGAGCAGCAGCAGAAAGAGATATAACGGTATCCTTCTGCCCTGTCTCTTTTAAGAGCTGACCTGCCGGGGTGTACATCTCTATATCCCCGGTGGTATAGTAGCTGACCCCGGCCCCGAGAGTAAACCCTTCGAACTCTTTACCGGCCAGGAGGCTGATAAGGGTATCCTCCCCCATACCTCTCTGGTACATAACAGATACCTGTGTATCGCCCAGTCCGTACAGCCCCGCGGGGTTGTACGGAAGTGCCCCGAGCCCGGTAAGGGCCGAAGAAGCCTCTGCCCTGGCCGCCGACGAGGCCGAACCCGGCTGTTTCAGCGTATCCAGGACCGTTGTTCCGGCCCCGCCGAAAGCAGCGGATCCACCCAGATGCGCAATAAGCGCTGAAAGTAAAACTTTTCCTATTATCTTTGAGTTCATCGTTATGCTCCTTATTATTTTACTATGGCCACCCTCTTAACGGTGTCTATGCCGGGTCCGTCAATATGGACTATATAAACCCCGGAAGCGACCTGGCTCCCGCTCTCGTTTACACAATCCCAGAGAATATTATCAGCTCCGGTCACCCCCCTCTTAACGTGCTCCCAGACAAGGGATCCCCTCAGGGTGTAGATCCTTACTTTCACGTCACCGGAAGACGAGGGGGTAAAGTTTATCTGAAGCTGCTCGCCAGCCGCAGGGTTCACGTACCCGGAGGCTCCCCCTACCATCTTTACCTCCCCGGTATCCGGTTCTGCTACGGCAGGTTTCAGCCTTGCCGCTGCAAGGCTCGTGAAAGGGTAATTATCGTGCGGAACGGAGACCCCCGTTACGGTGTAAGACCAGTCTCCCGCCGCCGCCTCTTCCACCTCCACTGTAAGAGGCCGGGTGATTGACTGGGTAGAGGCGACAAGGTTATTATCCGGGTCATAGACATCCAGTTTAAGCTCGCTCCCGCCCCAGTTGAGACCGAAGACAAGGTCGGCCCCCTCGTTATTGTTGGTGTAGGTCATTGTGGAGACCCCGCCCTGGTTTACCATGCCCGCTGCCTCCATCGCATCCGTATCATACCCTTTTCCGGAGGTCTCATTCTTTAAATTATTTGAAAGCTCTGTGGTAGCCGGGATGATTATCATATACTCAAGGAACTTCTGCGCATCCTCGGTAACGACTCCCTCTTCCGAGGCCGGCCTGTTATGAAAGGTGGTGTATATCACCCTCCCGTTTCCGTAGGAGAACCCGGCCGCAAGGGGTTTGTTGTAAATGTACTCAACATCAGTCGGCTCTATCCCCGTAAGATACCCGGTCACGTTCTGGGATATGCTCTTTATCGGGACCCATCCCCCGAGGTCGTAATATATAAGCACCTCGTCCCTTCCCATAAAGTTTCTGAGTCCCTGGTCGGTAACGGCTGCTGTTGAGTACATTACTACGCCTATATGGGCTCCCCCGCCTTCAATGCATTCCCCGTTATCGTAGAGAACAAAATAAGCAGTGGAACCCACCGCTGTAATTATAGGCTCGGCTGTCTCTTCGTAATCAATTCCCGCGGACCCCCAGTCCAGGGTCTCCCACTCATAATTAAACCACTCCGTCTGCGAAAGATCCGCCTCGCTGTTTATAACGTCAGCGACATCCCATACATCCGCGTAATTAATATCAGCCCACGCCCCTGTATCGTCGTTCAGGACAGCGTCAACAAAATCCGCGGCGAAATCGGGGTTCTCAATTCCGTCCACCCCGCCCCAGTCAATATCGCCCCAATCTGCCTCATCGGTCTCCTGCAGGGTCTGTATAAGGGTCATTACCTCTTCCCAGTCAACCTGGGGTCCGCCGTTAAACTCTCTGTCTTCACCCTCACCGTAGAAAGTTATATTCCCCGGGAAAGCCTGGTCAACGAAAACATAGGCGAAATCGGAGGTGTAAAGCGCCCCGCCCCCCGAGACATACCCCTGGAGCGCGTTTATGACTGAGGTGCTGAGTTTATGGTCGTCACCTGAAACCTCGTGGTATCCGCCGCAGTTTATGAAAACCGCGGTGTAGGACTCAAGCGCGCTTAAGGTTTGCATATCCGCCCCTTCCAGGATATCGTACCCGTAATCAAGAACCTCCAGGATATCCTGTATGCTGTCCGACCCATGCTCCGGGTAAACGGCAAACTCGTTTGCGCCCAGCGCCGATACCCCGGTGGAGGCCGCCAGCAGAAGAACCGCTGATAAGATCTTTTTAATCATAATTAAAACTCTCCTTTATTCTAATAGCTTCTCATCCGTTTCCACACTGAATTAGCGGAATTATAGCATTTTTTTTAAAAAAAACAAAAGAGAGATAACGCGAACGAAGCAAGAAAAACTTAGGGGCACTTTATAAAGGAACCCCTTTCGCTTTCCAGTAATCGTCCCACTCTCCATTCAACTTTAATAGTCTTAATGACAACAAACCCGAGATACCTTCCTGTA
>SLGR01000208.1 GCA_007136585.1 Candidatus Sumerlaeota bacterium
AACTCCCGGGGTTAATGAGATAATTGAGAAGGACCGGTTTGAGGAATCCGACCGGGAGTTCCTGGCGGATTTCCTAATGGATAGTATTTCCGGTTTCAGCGGGAGGCTCAAAGCCGTTCTTGACCTTGAGCGCGTTGAGGAAGCCTCTACATCTTTAACTCATTCCCTTCTTCCGGTCCTTGGAAGCGACCGCATCCGGGCCCAGATTCTGGAATCGATGGTAAACTATAAAAGATGGCGCGACAGGTTCCCTGACGGGTTCGTTCCGCGTCAGGGGCACCTGGATGCTGAATCTGCAGCCCAGATTGAGAGGACGGGGGTAAGATGGGTTCTGGTTTCAAGCAGCGAGCCCGTGATTTTTTTTACAACCCCGCAGGTCATACCTCTTGAGGCCAGGCACGGACCCCGGATGACCCGAGCCGAGGTCTTTTCGGATAAGGAATTTTTTAAAGCCAGGGATATGGAGTTTATTTCTTTTGAGGATTACCTTGAGCTTCTGGCCCCCGAGGTTTCCACTACTACCGCGGTAAGGATAAGCACTTCGCCGTACATCCCCGCAGAACTTGAGCTTACCCCGCATATGGAATCCGTAAAGGGGATGCTTGAGGGCGCCGCTTCCGCTATTTTGGAGTACAGGGATTCGGGGCGCGCTGGGGCAAGGATAATGAGCAGGGTGCAGCGGCTGCTCTTTAAGGCTGAATCCGGGGAGTTTACGGAGCCCGGCATTGATTACGAAACAGAGTCTGTATTCAGGGAATCGCTGATAGAGATTTACCGCGCTATAGACCGGAGAGTCCCTCCGGAACTTTTCTTCCGTATGGAAGATCCCGGCGCGGTAATACCTGAAAGAGAGCTGAGCGCGCTTCTTGATATAACCTGTGACGGGGTGATAGATTCGGATGAATGGGCTGACGGCGCTTACCTTAAGATAAACAGCACGGTCTCGGTTAAATGGGGTTACGACAGGAACAACCTTTACGCGGCTGTTATATCTACGGTTCCCTTTGAAAGGGCTGGGTTTCTCATCGGCCATATTGACGCTGAAGGAGCGGTCCGTTATCCCCGGCTTTTCCCGGAGACCGAGACGGGGTTTCCGCTCTTCCTGGAGGCAGCCTGGAGGAAGGGCTCTCCCCGGCGTTCCGTTATCTACAGAACCTCGGGAGACCGTTCCTGGGAGGTTCTCTCAAGACATCAGAATACCGGGCATGAGAACGGGATGCTGGAGACAGCTATACCTTTCAGATATATAGATGCCCGTCCGGGAAGGAGCATATTCCTGAAGTTTTATATTGATGAAAAGGTTTTTCCGGAAGAGAAAAGGATAGAGATTTCTTCACCTGTACTGGAGTACAGGCGGGGAATCATATCCTATATCGACGCTGCCGGAGATAACAAGGGCCCGGGGAATTACAGGATACCGGATAAGCTTGAGGAATACTCGGGGTGTTTTGATTTCAGGGGTATCGAGGTGCATGAGCACTCGGATGAGAAGATAATTTCCCTTGAGTTTTCAGATATAGCCAACCCCTGGGAAGCTCCGCTCGGGTTCAGTCCCCAGATAATAGATATATATATAGATGTAAACGCCCGTGAGGGCCTGGGGAACACCTCTCTTCTTGAAGGGCGCAGGGCTTTCACAACTCCTGTAGATGCCTGGGAATACTGCATAACGGTGAGCGGATGGGATAAGGCTATCTATAACGCCGCCGGGCGTAAGATAGGCGAGCCGCAGGTAAACGTAAACCCGGTTGCCCGCACGATAAATATTATCATAGATGATTCCCTTATACCGGCTCCTGTGGAGAACTGGGGGGTGATACCCGTGGTTCTTGCCGGTGACGATTCAGGTGAGCTGGTGGAAGTTGTAAACGGAGGGGACCCGGAAACAGAGTTTACCGGGCGCCGCCACGAATCCGACACGAATATACTTGACGTTATTCTTCCCCGGGGGCACACCCAGAGGGGAGTCCTGGGAGCAAACAGGCGCAGGGGGGCTATTGAGATCCCGGCTCTAAGGAAGAGGTGATTTGAAATTTTTTCAGTTTTCAATCATTAATCTATACGTAAAAGGTAAAATATCGTGTGGATTTCCAAAATAAAACGGGAGGCGTATAAAATGTTTAAAATACTTATTATTATAACCATAACAATAGGGGTTTTTTTGCCGGGCTCATCCCGGGCGGGGACGGGGGATATATATACCCTGCTTGAAAGCACCGTTCCATCGGTAAGGCGTACCGCCGTCGGTGAGATATCGGCAACACGGGATACCGGGTGGATAGATACTCTGGGGGACCTTCTTAGCAGCGATCCTCATTTTTCTGTAAGGGCCGGTGCCGCGGAGGCCCTGGGGATACTGAGGAGTTCTGAGGCCACTCCTTACCTTGTAGCGGCTCTTGAAGACGAGAACAGGAACGTCAAGGCTTCGGCTATTGTTTCCCTCGGTTATATAAGAGATACGGATTCAGTAGAACCGCTTATGAACTTTGTCAGGGAAGAGGAAAACCTGGGGCTGGTTGTATCGGCCCTTAATGTCCTCGGCGTTCTTGGAAGCAGCGAGGCTCTTCCCCTTCTTGAGGAGAGTCTCGGATCAGAGGAAGCCCGGGTGCGTCAGGTGGCTGTCCAGTCCCTTGGGAGGTTAAGGAGCAGTGATTCGGCTGATGCTATAACAGCCCTGCTTGATGATCCGGAGCGGAACGTGCGGCTTCAGGCCATAAGGGCCCTGGGGGAGATAGGAAACCCCTCAGCCGTGAGGCCTTTAAGGCGGGAGATAAGGCGTCTTGACGATACCGAACTTAAACTGGCAGCCGCTTATTCTCTGGGACAGCTCGGTAATGATGACGGTTATGATACAGCCCTCGAGGCGGCCCGGACCGGGACCGGCCCGGAAAGGATAAGCGGACTTAACGCGCTTTCCGTAATAGGGGAAAAAACGCCCGAAGCAGAGAGCGCGGTCAGGGACGCCTACGCGTCAGGGGATCCGGCTGTCAGGCGGGCAGCGGAGTACGCCGCTTCTATCCTTGAGATAGATATAGAAGGCGCCCGGCCGTAAAACAGACCTGTTTTTTACAAGTTTGACATACCCATTTTTCTTTTTATAAATTAATCCTGCGGTATTTTAAAATAAAAATAAACAGTTAAAGAAAGGAGCTGATAAGAGTATGGATAGAAAATCACTTGCGGTTATTATAGTTATCATAGGGGGCGGGATGATGCTTTCGCAGTACAGCGATGTTTTCCACGATGATAAACCCGGGAGATCGCCTTCCCGGACGGAGAACTCGCCGCCGGTGCTCCGGTCCGCCGGGGAGGTCTCCCTTCCGGGTAAGGAGGATAGGAGCTCATTTGCGGAAGTGGTGAAAATGATAGAACCTTCGCTGATAAATATATCGGCTGTGCACATAATTGAAGTCAAATCCCCTTTTTACCGTTTCTATTTCGGGGACCCTTTTGAAGATTTCTTTGACGATTTCTTCGGGCGACGCCCAAGGCGGGAGCGCCCGGAGCCCGAGACTCACAGGAGAAGACAGGAAGGGACCGGTTCGGGGTTTATTGTAGGTTCGGAAGGGTATGTCCTCACAAATTATCATGTTATCAGGGAAGCCGAGGAGCTTAAGGTCACCACTTACGACGGAGAGACCTATGACGCGGAGCTGATAGGACAGGACCCACGGACGGATCTTGCGGTTATACGTATAAAATCCCGGCGCAGGTTTAACGCGATCAAGTTAGGGGATTCCGACGAGGTTGAGAT
>SLGR01000189.1 GCA_007136585.1 Candidatus Sumerlaeota bacterium
CTGCGCGTATTTTTTCAGGGCTTCTTTCTGCTGCTTATTGAGTTTTTTGGGAGTTACGACCTGCACCTCTACGAACATATCCCCTTTACCGTACCCGCCGACCCGGGGCATCCCCTCTCCTTTCAGTCTCAACCTGGTTCCGGACTGGGTTCCGAAGGGAATTTTCAGGGTTTTCTTTCCGGAAAGCGCCTCTATGCTCCTTGAGGCCCCGAAAACCGCCTCCGGGAAGGAAACCCTGAGCCTTGTATGAAGGTCATCTCCCTCCCTCCTGAGAGCGGGATGAGGAGTAACTTTTATCTCTACAAATATATCTCCGCGGGGCCCGTTATGCCTGCCGGCGTTTCCCTGTCCGGGGACCCTTAAGGTAGCCCCGTCGGTTATCCCGGGAGGAACCTTAACCGATATGGTGTCTTTTTTCGCCTCAAGGCCGGTGCCGCGGCAGGAGTTACAGGGGTTAGTAACCGCTTTACCCTCGCCGCCGCAGGTGGGACAGGTTCTTGCTACACGGAAAATACCGCCGCCGGATTCCACTGCTCCGCTTCCGCCGCACCCCTTGCAGGTTGATATATCCCCGCCTGACCCGGAACATTTTCCGCAGGGGTCCTGCCTCAGGACCTTGAACTTCAGAGATTTGCCTTCGGCAGCCTCCTTGAGGGATAACTCCTGCGAAAGCTTCAGAGAGCTTCCGCGGTAAACCCTGCGGGAGGCCCCGGTCTTAACCCCCGCGCCGCCGCCGAAGAACTGGTCAAAGATATCCGAGAACCCGCCAAACCCGCCGCCGGATGAGCCGAACTCAAACCCTTCAAAACCGCCACCCCCCTCAACCCCGGCCTCTCCGAACCGGTCATAGTTCTTTCGTTTACCGGGGTCGCTGAGAACCTCGTAGGCCTGGTTTATCTCCTTAAACTTCTCCTGGGCGTCTTTATCGCCTTTGGTCCGGTCGGGGTGGTACTTAAGCGCCAGCTTCCTGTAGGATTTCCTTATATCATCCTGCGAAGCGTCACGGGAGACACCCAGGACCTCATAATAATCTTTAGAGGCCAACCGTCGCCTTACCTGTCCGGTCCCTTTTCGTCCTTATCTTCCTCTTCAACCTCGTACTCAGCCTCAACCACCTCTTCCTCACCGGAGTCTCCCCCGGGGGACTGGGAGGGTTCAGGGCCCGGAGCGCCACCCTGCTGCTGGCCGGGACCGGCCTGGCCCTCTTCACCTTCGGCCTGTTTATAGATGAACTGGGCCATCTTCTGTGAGGTTTCTGAAAGCCGGGAGGCAGCCGCGTCTATCTCGGATTTATTATCCGACTCAAGCTTTTTCTTTGCCTCAGAGAGGGCCTCTTCTATCTCTTTCCTGGTCGCATCGTCAACCTTCTCCCCGTGCTCCTTTAGAGACTTCTCAATGGAGTATACAGTTGTCTCCAGCTTATTCCGAGACTCCACAAGCTCCTGCTTGGCCTTATCCTCCGTCTCGTGTTCCTTCGCCTCCCGCACAAGACGTTCTACCTCCTCCTCTGAGAGCCCGCTCGAGGATTTTATCGTAATGGACTGCTCACGCCCGGTACCCTTGTCTTTTGCGGAAACGTGTATTATCCCGTCCGCGTCTATATCAAAGGTAACGTCTATCTGCGGAACCCCCCTGGGGGCCGGCGGGATACCGGTAAGCTCAAACTGCCCCAGGGACTTATTATCCGAGGACATCTTCCGCTCACCCTGGAGAACGTGAACCGTTACAGCCGGCTGGTTATCCGAGGCGGTACTGAAGGTCTTGGTTTTCTTTGCCGGGATAGTGGTATTTCGCTCTATAAGCGGGGTCATAACGCCGCCGAGAGTCTCAATCCCCAGGGTAAGGGGGGTCACATCCAGAAGAAGGACGTCCTTGACCTCTCCGCCAAGCACCCCGGCCTGTATTGCGGCACCGTCAGCCACAACCTCATCCGGATTGATCCCTTTTCTGGGTTCCCGTCCGAAAAGTTCCTGGACCTTTTTCTGGACAAGAGGCATCCTGGTCATTCCTCCCACAAGTACCACCTCGCTTATACCCCCCGGCTCAAGGCCGGCGTCCTTAATAGCTGCCCGGCAGGGGCCCACGGTCTTTTCAACCAGGTCACCCACGAGGTCTTCAAGCTTGGCCCGTGTGAGGGTTATTGAGAGATGCTTGGGCCCTGACTGGTCCGCGGTAATATAAGGGAGGTTAATTTCCGTTTTTGTAGTGCTGGAAAGTTCGCACTTGGCCTTCTCGGCAGCCTCCTTGAGGCGCTGAACGGCCTGGCTGTCGGCTGAAAGGTCTACCCCCTGCTCCTTCTTGAACTCCTCAAGTATCCATCCTATAATACGCTGATCAAAATCATCTCCGCCGAGGTGCGTATCACCGTTCGTTGAGAGGACCTCAATTATATTTGATTCCTCTTCTTTCTCCCCTTTGAGTATGGATATATCAAAAGTTCCGCCGCCGAGATCAAAGACGGCTATCGTTACATCATTCTTCTTCTGAAGTCCATAGGCAAGAGCCGCGGCCGTGGGCTCGTTTATGATCCTCTTTACATCAAGCCCGGCTATCTTTCCGGCCTCCATAGTTGCTTTTCGCTGGGAATCATTAAAGTACGCCGGTACGGTTATAACCGCCTCCTTGATCTCGGTATTGAGGTAGCTCTCCGCGTCACGCCTCAGTTTCTGAAGTATTTTCGCGGATATTTCCGGCGGAGAATACTGCCTGTCTTTTATTTTTACTCTTACGTCCCCGTTTGAGGCCTCCTCCATTGCATAGGGAACGTGTTTCCTGTCCTCGCTTATCTCAGGTGAATCAAGTTTTCTCCCCATAAACCTCTTAACAGAAAAGACAGTGTTCTTGGCGTTTGTGATCGCCTGTCTCTTTGCCACCTGACCCACGAGTTCCTCCCCGTCTTTTGTAAATGCCACTACCGAGGGGGTGGTCCTGTTCCCCTCGGCGTTTGGTATTATTTCAGGTTTTCCTGCCTGTATGACAGCCATACATGAGTTTGTTGTCCCCAAATCTATTCCCAGTATTGCCATAATTATACCTCCGTTATCAGTTTTCTTCCCGCTCCGGGGATATGCGGTCTTCCCCGGGATCCTCTCCGTCTGCCCCGGCTTCTTCTGCTTCGCTCTGCCGGTCTCCGCCGCCATCTATATCTTCACCCTCTTCCTCTTTTGAAACAATCACCATGGCGGGCCTCAGAAGCTCGCCTTTCCAGAGATACCCGGGCTGGAGCACCTCGGTCACGCAACCTTCCCGCCCCTCTGATTCAACGTACCCCACGGCATGATGCAGGTTATGATCAAAAACCTCTCCCTCAGAATCAAGTTTCTCAAGACCTTTTTTATTCAGCACATTCCGGAGTTCCCTGTTTATGAGATCTACCCCGTCACGGTCAACCTCATCTCCGGAAAGGGCCCGTTCAAAGTTATCAAGAACCGTCAAAAGTTCATAAGCAAGGTTCTTCATCCCGGAGTCAATACTTCCGGCGCTGACCCGCTCCATTCTCTTGCGGTAATTCTCATATTCGGCGCGAAGTCGTTTTATCTGGTCAAGGTAACGCCCGGATTCCTCCCTGGCCTCCTTAAGTTCCTCCAGCAGTTTTTCATACTCACCGGCCCCGTTCTTTTCTTTTCCGGCCTTAAGAGTTTTATCCGTATTTTTATTTGCGCTCTTTTCTTTTTTTCCGGTCATTTTTAAGTTTATTTAGCCCTTCTGTAAAGACTTTTTCTACAAC
>SLGR01000245.1 GCA_007136585.1 Candidatus Sumerlaeota bacterium
AACCGGTCTTTTGAATCTTTTTTCATATGAGAATACCCTCCAGCACATTTACAGTCCCCGGCGATACGGATTTCCGGGTTTCTTCTGAGGGCAGGAAAGACCCCCTCGGAGCAGCCATAGGCTGCGAGAATGAGAAAACGGATGCCGGCAGCGTCTGACTCAGTATTTTAATTTCTTTTTGCGAGTCTGTGATCATATAGGTTTCACCATTACTTTTCCTTTTTTTCGGAGATCATTCCAAGGAACTCATCCTCGGATATGACCCTGATCCCGTAGCTCCGGGCCCTCTCCAGCTTGGAACCGCCGCCTTCCCCGGCCACAAGATAATCCGTATCACGGCTTACCGTGGAGGAAGCCGAGCCGCCGAGGCCTTCAACCAGGGACGCTGCCTCTTTTCTGGTAAGAGAACCCAGCGATCCGGTAAAGACAAACCTCATCCCTTTTAAACTCTCATCACCCGGTCTGTACACGGGATCAAGGCCCCTGGAGGCCAGCCGCCTTATGATCTCCCGGTTTTCGGGGTTTTCAAAGAAACTTCTTAAAGACTCCGCCATTACGGGCCCTACCTCGCTGACTGATTCAAGCTCATCGGCACCGGCTTCCATAAGGGCCGGGAGGCTTCCGAACCTCTCCGCAAGGATCTTTGCCGTATGCTTTCCCACTCCGGGTATCCCCAGCGCATATATGAGCGAATCCAGGGAGGCTCCCCTGCTTTTATCTATGGAACCGATAAGGTTCCCGGCTCTTTTCCGGGCAAAGAGTTCCAGGTTCATCAGGTCGGGGATATCAAGAGCGTAAAGGTCCGCTATGCTTTTAACCAGACCTTTCCTGTAAAGCTGCTCCGCTACGTTTTCTCCCAGCCCCTCTATATCCATGGCGCCGGGTGAGGCAAAATGTATTATTTTCTGGATGGCCAGGGCCGGGCAGGAGAGATTGTCGCACCTGTAGTAAACCCCTTCCGGGTCCTTCCTAACCCTCCCCCCGCACGAGGGGCATTGGGAAGGAGGAGTAATAACTCCCGAATCCGGAGATTTCTCAACCACTTTCAGAATCTTCGGGATGACATCCCCTCCTCGTTCAACCAGCACCCTGTCCCCCGTGCCGACGCCTAACCTCTCCACCTGTTCAAAATTGTGCAGGGTGGCGCTTGATATGACAACCCCTCCTACCTCCACAGGCTCCAGGCGGGCTGTCGGTGTAATGACCCCTGTCCGACCCACCCCGAAAATTACGTCCTCAACCCTGGTTTCCGCGCTCTTTGCTTCAAATTTATAAGCCACAGCCCACCTGGGACTCCTGGATGTTTCCCCCAGCTCCTCCTGTTCCCAAAGCGAGTTTATTTTTATGACAGCCCCGTCGGTCTCGTAAGGACGGGTCTCCCTGGCCTGCCTGAGCTCCTCACAGGCATTAAGAACCTCATCCGCCCCGGAACATACCCTGTAACTCATATTAACCGGAAGGCCCCAGGAGCTTAAAAGCTCAAGCAGCTCCGACTGTGTACGGGGCCTGCCTTCGCCCTCCCACACCCCGGAGGTGTAAAAGAAGGCGCTCATCCGTCTTTTCGCTACCTCCGACGGGTCAAGAAGTTTCAGTGTCCCTGCGCAGGTGTTCCTGGGGTTTGAAAAGGGCTTATCCCCCGCCTCCCGCCTCAGCCCGTTAATCCGCTCAAACTCCTTAAGGGTTATAAATATCTCTCCCCTGATCTCCACAGTCCCGGGGAGATTCTTACCCCTCAGAGTTAAGGGTATACACCGCTGGGTCCGGATATTTGCCGTAATATCGTCGCCCTCTATTCCGTTTCCCCTTGTCGCCGCCCGGTAAAGCCCGCCCTCGCGGTAGGTTAGTGAGACCCCGACTCCGTCTATCTTTTCTTCAACGGTAAACCCCTGAGAGACGGAAACTTTTCTCATAACCCGGATGGCCCATTTTTCTATATCTTCGGCGGAGTATGTGTTATCCAGGGAAAGCATAGGCGCCCCGTGGCGCACACTCCGGAACTCCTTAAGAGGCTCCCCACCAACCCTCCGTGTGGGAGAATCAGGGGTTATCAGTTCCGGGTTCTCATCCTCAAGTTTCCTGAGTTTCTCAAAAAGAGCGTCATACTCGCGGTCCGATATCTCGGGTTCCCCGCTTAAGTAGTAAAGCCGGTCGTGGCGGTTTATGAGTTCCCTTAGTTTTGTTATCTCGGAAAGGATGCCGGTCTTCATACGGATTTCTCCCTGCTTGCCGCGTCCAGGATGCCGTTTACGAACCTGTGGGACTTGGAGGTCGAGAAATGCTTGGCCAGTTCCACGGCCTCGTTTATGGAAGCGTTCCGGGGAATGGAATCCTCAAAATTTATCTCGTAAAGCCCCAGTCTTATTATGGCCCTGTCAACGTTTGTTATCCGGCCGGACTCCCAGTTTTTTGTGTGTTTTCCTATAATCCCGTCAATAAATTCAAGACGGGAAAGGGTTCCGCGGGCAAGTTTTTCAGCAAACTCCACGCCCCGCTCGGGGCAATCTCCGCGGTCAACTGTATTCCAGGCCTCACTGAAAGGGATATCAAGCGTATCGGCCGTATAAAGTACCTTTACGGCAAGTTTTCGGGCATCCCTCCGCAACCCCATCAGGCCCCGGTTTTCCTGTATATATCAGACATCTCCAGGGCCGCCCTTGCGGCCTCCTCTCCCTTATTGCCGCCTTTCCCCCCGGAGCGCTCCAGAGCCTGATCCAGGCTGTCGCAGGTAAGCACTCCGAAAGATACGGGAACGGAGCTCTTAAGCCCCTGCTCGGCAACGGTTCTGGCAACCTGGGCAGCGACATACTCAAAATGAGGTGTGTCGCCCCGTATGACCGCCCCGAGACATATGACCATATCATAAGCTGACGAGTTTCCGATCCGCGCTGCGCACCCGGATATCTCCCAGGAGCCGGGAACCTCTATGACAGTTATATCCCTCTCCTCCATTCCGCACCGCGTAAGCTCCCCGCAGGCCCCCTCAAGAAGCCGCCCCGTAACCTGCCCGTTCCTGCGCGACATAACTATGGCGGCCTTTTTTCCCGCCCCTGTCACCCTTGCTTTTATTATCTCCACTTTCTCCTCCTTAATCCAGGTAATGTCCCATCTTGTCCTTTTTGGTCTTAAGATACCTCCGGTTGTGCGGGTTCTCCTCTGTTGTAAGGGGTATCCGCCCCGTAACCTTAAGTCCGTAACCGTCCAGCCCGACTATCTTCCTCGGATTATTGGTAAGCAGTTTTATGCTTGAGAGACCCAGGTCCGAGAGTATCTGGGCCCCCAGTCCGTAATCCCTGAGATCGGTTCTGAACCCCAGGGCGTGGTTTGCCTCCACCGTATCAAGTCCTCCGTCCTGAAGGCAGTAGGCCCTTATCTTGTTTCCAAGCCCTATCCCTCTTCCTTCGTGCCCCATATAGAGAAAGACCCCCTTCTCGCTTCTTCCGATAAGTTTCAGAGCCTTGTGCAGCTGCTGCCCGCAGTCGCATCTTTTAGAACCGAGTATATCTCCGGTCATACACTGCGAGTGCACCCTTACGGGAACATCCGCGGCGCCTTTCACATCCCCTTTTACAAGGGCGATATGAGAATCACTGGTGTCTACGACTGACTGGTAGTGGTGAAGCTGGAACTCGCCGTACTCTGTGGGGAGGTTGGCGCTTTCTGTGCACTTGACCAGTTTCTCGTTCCGGCTGCGGTATTTTATAAGGT
>SLGR01000193.1 GCA_007136585.1 Candidatus Sumerlaeota bacterium
AACCGTAAGAGCTATTTTTGAAGTAGTTTTGGAAATGTCGGTGTGAAATTTACGGGAGCGATTGGAGTTTCTGTTCAGCATTTTTAATCTGTGACGGTATCGGGCCGAAAAGAAACCCGGGCTCTGCGCGCAAGAGAGATATTTCGTAGCTGCCTTGGCAGAGATGTGCTGGTTCTCCGGCGTGTTCTTATTTCTGTTTTGCAATAAAAAAAACTGATGCCTGATCGGAAATATGTCATATATCTGTTCCTTTTCAACGCAGACTCTGAGCCTTAGAGTTTCGCCCGAGCATTATGTTTCAGCAATATTGTCTGAAGCAGGTTTTTGCATGGCGGTATTGCGAAAGTCATGCTGAATAAGAAAGAATTTCTTATTAGCATTTATGCTTTGCCTTCAAATTGTCTTTCGAGAAATATTTTCTGTGCGTAAAGTATCATATAATTTAATTATAAAGCAAGTCAATGTAAAGACTTACGGGTAAATATTTAATATAACCTGATCCCTGGTAAAATATCCCGGCTTAGGATTTTTTTCAGACCGTCATTATCCCTTATAACCCCCAGGCCGGAACCTGTATTAAAAACGCGACACCGCAGCTTTTTACTGAACCGCTGAAAAAAGTCAACGACGTTCGGAGAGGGGCTTTTCTCATCGTAAACCGCATCATGGGCCGCAATAATGCCGTCCCGGCCCATAAATGGGAGAACTTCACTTATCTCCCGGCAGAAATGACGGCAAGAGTGATCCGAATCATGGTAAAACATATCTATATTTTTTTCTTCCAGGCAAATTTTACCCAGAATTTCCATTGAGTCTACACCCTCGTATTTTGTTATATAAGGCTCTAATTCGGATGGGATGAGGTACCCGGTATCCTCGGTCCTGTCAATGGTTATGACCCTGCCTTTGCCGTTATCCCGGCATCCTTTTGCCAGGTATGTTGTAGAAGTACCTGAACGTGTCCCGGTTTCTATGATAACCGAAGGGCGCATCAGTCGCACAATGAGATAAAGGATGATCCCGTCCTCCTTTGAAACCGAACGGTAGCGCCACTCCCTGAACTCATGGCGCGGAAGGTTATCCAGAAGAATCGCAAGTTCTTCTCTTTTATCATTAAAGAGACTGAGTAAATCCGGCTCAAACTCATCAGGCGGGAGATCCTGCACAAGCTTCAGCAGGGAGCCCCGGGGGCGGTGAAGGCTCCTTATGTACTGGTTTATTTCCCACTGTATTTTCAGGTTGAACTTATTTACTCTTAAAGCTTTACTGAATTCCTTAAAGGCGCCTTTAAAATCGGTTTCCTGAGCCATAACCTTCCCCATTTCGCAATGGGCATCCTCATTCTCCGAATCAAGGCTTAGCACTTTTTCCATTTCCCCGCGGGCTGCGTGGTACTCTCCCAGAACTCGGTAGAGTCTGCTTATCTCAAGGCGCGTGTTAATATCATCCGGGATAAGTTCACTTAGCTTTATATAATGCTCAAGGGCGCTGCGGCGCCTTCCGTGCCAGTTATGGATCCATCCCATTTCTCTGTAAGCCCAGGGGTCTTCGGGGTGCCGTTTTGAATATTCATAAAGGAACCCGGGAAGGTTGCGGTAACCGGTCTCTTCAAGTACGGCGACCGTTCTGTCAATATACCCGGTATCTCTTCCGGTCTGGTATTTTCGCCTGTTAAGTCTGAAAAGGCTTTCATAGATATCCCGGCTCTCGTAACCTTTCCGGATAGCCAGGTGCAGCTCCTCTATGGCTTTCAGGTACTCCATATTTTTCTCCAGGATATTAGCTATCTCCACGTGTATCTGGCCCCTGTCCCTGATCTTAAGGGCGGCTCTGAAACCGGATAAGGCGTTTCTGAAATCCTGCCTCTCAAGGTATTTCCGTGATTCCGCAACCAGTTCATCATATCTTCGGCAGGAAGGGGTCCTTCCCGGGATACTCTTCTCCGCTAAGAGTAAAAAAAAGTTTTTAAGCTTGTTCAGGAACAGGAAGAAGAGGAGTTTTTTTGAGAGTCTCCTGTAATATGGAAAAAGCTGCGCGTTCAGAACGCTTCTCCGAAGGTGATATAAAACCCGGAGCTTTCACCACCCCAACCGTAATCAAATCGCAGGTTGCCGCCGTTACCCGGGATTAGCATATACCTAAGCCCGAGCCCTCCCGAGTAACGGACCCTGTTTCTGAATATATCCCCGGGGGCGGAACCCACACCTCCGGCGGAAGCAAATAATACGCCTCTCACTCTTCCAGAGATATGGCTCCGGAGTTCGGCCTGAACCGCGGCGAGGTGTTTATCCCTGTACCGGCCCTCGTAGTATCCTCTCATTATTTCCCTGCCTCCCAGCGCGGGCAACTTTTGGGCGGGGACGCGCCCCCAGGTATTGCGTGATACGCCCTGCAGGGCCAGGAGAGTCCTTCCCTTCCGGGAGAAGGGGATATATTTTCTGATATCAAGTTCCGCGGAGGTATAGTTATGAGAACCGACTATGGTTTTAGAATAACCGGTAACTCCCGTCTCAATATATGCGCCTGATGAGGGAGAGAGCGTATTATCCCTTGAATCATAGGCAAGGGCCCAGCCCAGCCCCGTGCTTCTATGGCCGCCTCCTCCCTCAATATCGGGTCTGGGGAGGGGGTCTCCGGATGTCTCAAAAAATTCAAGGGAGTACTGGCGTGAGAATTCAAAGACCGGACCGGTAAAAAGGTTTTCTCCGAGACGGCGGTAAATTTTCTGATTTAAAGAAAAGCTCACGTATTCAATCCTCATCTCATCCTGCTTTTCTGTCCCGGAGCCTATACCCCAGAAACTTTCGGGGTATTTCCGGATATCGGTATCACCTTCCGCCAGCCATTTTTCACCGGCAGAAAAGATGCTGTGCTGGAATTTAAGCGTATGCTGGTTCTCAAGGGTATAATTCCCGAAAACAATTATGCTGGAGGGGCGTGTCCCGGTCTCCGGCCCCGCGGTATTAAAGACCCCCAGACCAGACCCGCCGAGTATTATATCGGTATCGGGGGTGTATCCGAATACCGGGAAAGCATATATCTGAAGATCCCCGGAATGAGAATTCCCGGGGTTTAAAAATAGCAGTGTCGCCAGGGAGAGAACCGCAGATAAGTTCCTTATGGCAACAGTTGTTTTAAAAATTTTCAGCTTTTATACCTTTTAATACTCCGCTTATTTATTTTATACGGTCAATTATTTAGAAGTTCCAAATTTTAAGATTAATAAATATCGTCGGGTTTGCCAAGTTCAAGGTTTCAGCCCTATAATTTGGCAGGGAAAGCAGGGAAGAAACCCGAAGAAGGCTATTCTTTAAGTTGTATTATGTAAGTGCAGCTTTCAACTCCGAACTTTCGGCATTTCTTTTCATTCTTATGCTTTATGGAGACCGCGCCTTTTTCTGAGAATTTTGCCGCTGTCGCTTCTATGATGCCCATATCAAACTCGCACGGGTAAGGGTTTTGGCATACGCTTATGAGCGTCAGGGGGTCTTCGGTCTCCCGGTATCCGTAATGCCCAATGCCGTCCTTCTTCTCCCCTGTGTTGGGGTTATACAGGAGTTCTCCGTTAAGGCGGTGATTCATATGGTAGGCCGTATCTATTGAGCGGATAGCCTCCTTAACCGTTGCTATGTTACCGGGCCAGTTGGCGTTTTCAGGGATGGAGCGCCCGATGAGGCGCAGGGTCCATGGGC
>SLGR01000251.1 GCA_007136585.1 Candidatus Sumerlaeota bacterium
CAAGTCTGATAAGGGACCCGTATCCGGTGTGTGAACTCCTTGCGCGTCCCTGCGGTTATGACCCCATGAACAGAAAACATACGATCCTGCTTATAGAAGACAACGAGCTTAACAGGGAGATAGCCTCGGTTTCCCTGAAAAAGGCCGGGTATGCCGTTTTAGAGACCGATAACGGTAAGAGCGGTCTTGAGGTTCTTGAGACCCGGGAAATTGATCTCCTTCTGCTGGATTTGTCTCTTCCGGATATAAGCGGATGGGATATAATCAGCCGGATAAGAAAAGATGAAGCAAGGGCGGCCCTGCCCGTAATAGTTCTTACCGCTCATGCGATGGTAGGCGACCGCGAAAGGGCCATAAGGCTTGGGTGCAGCGCGTATCTTACAAAGCCCTGTCTTCCGGATAAAATTGTAAAAGAGGTTAAGAGTTTTCTTCCCTGATGAATAAGGGAACTTCCCCGCAGGGTATTATTGACAGGTTCTCGGGTATGAGGATGAGTATCCGATGGAAGCTTCTTTTTCTCTTTGTCACGGCGGTTCTGCCGTCCCTTCTTTTTACGGCCGTTGCTTTTACCGTTATAGCCGGGACGCTCTCATCCCAGATAGAAGGGTACCAGGATGCGGCCGTGGAGGGTGCGCATAAATTCGCGGAACAGTATGCCCTAAACTGTATGAACAGCCTCGTAACTCTCGGCGGAGAAAGGTCTTTCCGGGCGGCGGTGGCGGAGCAAGATCTTGATCTGGTAAGAGGCGCGCTTGAACGGGTATATACGCGCAGCGGGGATTTCAGTTTTCTTAGCGTCGCGGTCAGGAACCCCGACGGCCGGATAGGTGTTATTTTAAGTTACCCCGGGGATAAGTATATTGGGCTTACCCGGGAGGCTGAGATATACGATTTTCTGGAGCTTAATTTCACAAATCCCCGGAGTCGAATCTCGGACCTGTATCATTTTGCCGGCGGACGGGAGATCTTCGTCACAGCGCCCATAAGGGGAGCGGTTATTGTAGGCGGTATAGATATTGACGGGCTCTCCCGGAAGCTTGATAAGATAAAACCTTTTGAGGAGGGGCGGTTCGTTCTTTTTGACAGCGGCCGCGAGGCTATAACCTCCGCGGAGCCTGATTTCTCGGATCTTCTTTCGGAAGGGTCGGGGCTGGTGAGGTTTGACGGAGGGAAGAAACTTGCTTATTTCAAACGCAACCCGGAGCTGGGATGGTGGACAGCGTTCATATCTCCATATAGGGTTACTTACAGGAGTATGATATACCTCCGGGTCATGGCCCTGGTTTTTATAGGGCTCGGGCTTATTACCGCGGTTTACCTGGCCCTTCATTTCTCGGAAAAGGTGACCCTCCCAGTATTTGAGCTGATACGCGGTGCAAGGACCCTGGGGAAGGGCGAGTTCGGGCACAGGATACGGCTCAGCACCGGGGATGAACTGGAACAGCTTGCCCAGGAATTTAACCGGATGGGTGAAAGGCTCAGGGAATCCTACGAGATGATGGAGGAAAAGATTGACGCGGCAACAAGCGACCTCCAGGGAGCCTTCCGGGAGATAGAGGATAAAAATACCCAGCTCAGGCGCGCCGACAACCTTAAGTCACAGTTCCTGGCCAGTATGTCGCACGAGCTGAGGACCCCGATGAACGCGATCATAGGGTTTACCGCGCTGCTAAAGGACGAGACTTACGGGAAAATAACCAAACGGCAGGGAGAGGTCCTTGAGAAGGTTATAAAGAGCACAAGACACCTTCTTAACCTCATAAATGATATACTTGATTTAAGCAAGATAGAGGCGGGGAGGATGGAGCTTATACCCGAGAAGATAAGGCTTAAGCTTCTGATAAACGAGGTCAGAGACGAGATAGCCCCCCTGGCCCGGGAAAAGGGGCTGGATTTCGGGGTGTCGGTCCCTGAAGATATAGAGATATTCCAGGATTATACAAGGGTCCGGCAGATACTGATGAACCTTCTCTCAAACGCCGTAAAGTTTACTGAAGAGGGACGGGTTGAGGTAAGAGCGGACCGGGACGGAGACCGTGTTTTTATTGAGGTAAGCGATACCGGCGTGGGTATAAAGGACGAAGACCTGGAAAAGATATTCGGCGAGTTTGTTCAGTCCGACGGTTCTATAACCCGAAAGTTCGGGGGTACCGGGTTGGGACTCAGTATAGTAAGGAAACTTACAGGGCTTATGGGCGGAAAGGTAGAGGTGGAGAGTTCACCCGGTGTAGGAACTCTTTTCAGGGTTTTTCTGCCGGCGGACGGGGGTAAGAAGGAAGGAGGCCCGGATGAGGCTCTTAATAGTTGAAGATGATCCCTCTTCAAGGCAGATAGCAGGGGATATTCTTGAGGATTCTGTATACGAGGTGGAGATGGCCGCGACCGGGGATGATGGCGCCCGTCTTATTGAGGAGGAGGAGTGGGATCTTGTTCTTTTGGATATAATGCTTCCGGGGAGGAGCGGTTTTGACCTGCTGGAGATATCTAAAAAACTTCACCCGTTTACTCCGGTGGTAATGTTTACCGCGCTGAAGGACCGCAGCAGTAAACTAAAGGCTTACGAGATGGGGGTTGATGATTTTATAGTCAAACCTTACGACAGGTGGGAGTTTCTTGCCCGTGTGAGATCCCTTCTCAGGCTGAGCAGGGTTTACCAGAAACTTGAGGAGTCAAAGAATATAGTTGTGGCCCTGGCGCATGCGGTAGAAGCCAAGGATCCGCTTACCCACGGCCATTCAGAGAGGGTTGCGGAGGTTTCAAGAAAGATCGCGCTGGCTCTCGGGTTCTCGGAAGAGACAGCCTCTGATATATACTGGGCGGGTATTCTTCATGACGTGGGGAAGATAGGGGTTCCCCTTGAGATACTTACAAAACCCTCGGCCCTTACCGATGAGGAATACGACAAGGTAAAAAAACACCCTGAGATAGCCTGCCGTATATGCCAGGGACTCCGGACCCTGAAAAATGTTATTCCATCAATACGGCATCATCACGAAAGGTGGGACGGGGGGGGGTATCCTGACGGGCTGAAGGGAAAAAATATACCCGCCGAGGCCCGCATAATGGCGGTTGCAGACTCCTATGACGCTATGACCAGCCGCAGGACTTACCGGGACGCGATGCCTGTTGAAAAGGCCGTCAGTATTCTCCGGGAGGGGATGAACTCACAGTGGCAGCCGGAGGTGGTAGAGACCCTTATAGATATACTTAAGGATGAAAATATTATTTCTTGACGACCTTGAGAAACGGCACCGGATTTTCAGGCGTCTGAACCCGGGGCACCGGATTTTCAATGTCTATACCTCATCCGAGGCTATAAAGGTCCTTAAGGACCAGTCCCCCCTTGATGAGGTGCACCTGGATCACGATCTCGGAGGGGTTTATCTACCTTCGGATATGGATTCGGGGTTCGGGGTAGCCCGGTTTATCTCCCGTATGAGCGCTGATATGCGTCCGGGGAGGGTTACTATACATAGCTGGAATGAAACCGGGGCAGAAAATATGCTCAGGGTGCTTAGGGAGGCCGGTCTCAACGCGGTTTACAGGCCTTTTGCCGCAAATGAAGAGGAAGATCCCGTTTAACGGTGTTTACGTATGAGTTACAGCTGGAACCTTAACGATTTATACCGTCCCGGAG
>SLGR01000228.1 GCA_007136585.1 Candidatus Sumerlaeota bacterium
CGGCGCGGGTCTCCATAAGGTGCCTGTCTGTAGAAAGAATCGGTTCGCACTCGGCCCCGTTTGCTATAACCGCTTCCGCCTTTGCCGAAAGTTTTACGTGAGTGGGGAAACCCCCTCCCCCGGCGCCGCAGACACCGGCATCAGCCACTTTTCTTACAATACTTCCGGGTTCCATCAGGTTATCCTGAAGTTATCAACCAGGACACACCTCAGGGGACGCGTAAAATGCCTTGCGCTTACCAGCCCGTCTCCCGTAGGGGTGGCTATTGAAAGGGTGGCGAACCCCTCCCCCATACCAAGACCCATGTAGGAGGGCCCGTTTTTCACAAATATTGAGCATCCCGCCTTCCGGGCCATCCTTGTCAGGCGCGAGACATCCTGCGAATGCATTACGGCGGTATGACCGTTACCACCTTCCATCTCCACGGCAAGATCAATGCTCCTCTCTATGTCTCCGGTCTCAGCAAACGGAAGGACCGGCATAAGCTGTTCCGTCCACATATACGGGTGCTCCACATCCACCAGACCCCATAGAAGCCTTACCTTACTTGAAACACTTATCCCGAGCATTCCGGCTATAATAGAGGCATCCTTACCCACAAAATCCCTGTTTAAGACCGGCTCTACTCCGCGCCCCCCTTTTTTTATGGCCGCGGAAGCAAGCCTGTCCATCTCCCCGGAAGTAAGCTCATGCGCCTCAGGCGAGTTCCTCATTGCCTTCAGCACGCCTTCCCGGCAGTTATTAGAAAGAAGAACCTCCTTCTCGGCAGTGCAAAGGACCCCGTTATCAAAGCTGGCTCCGCTGATAACCGATTCGGCAGCCAGGACCGGGTCAGCTGTCTCGTCTATTACAACAGGCGGGTTCCCCGGACCCGCGGCTATGACCTTTTTCCCGCTTTTCATTATAACCCTCACCACGGCAGGGCCGCCGGTCGCTATAAGAAGCCTGGTCGCGGGATGGGCGAACATTACCTCAGCCCCTTCTATGGAAGGGTTCTTCATCCCGGTTATGAGCCCCGGCGGCGCTCCGGCTGAAAGAAGAGCCTCATTCAATATCCTCATACTCTCCTGGGAGGATCTCCCTGCCGCCGGATGGGGCGCGTAAACAACCGAGTTTCCCGCAGAGATTATGCTTATTGAATTATTGATTATGGTTGAGGTCGGGTTGGTGGAAGGGGTAACTGCTCCTATGACCCCGAAAGGGCCCCGCTCAACCAGAGTAAGACCCCTGTCCCCCGTAAAGACCTCGGGCTCCACATCCTCTACCCCGGGGGTCTTCTCAGCGGCAAGAAGGTTCTTCCGGACCTTGTCTTCCCACCGCCCCATCCCGGTCTCTTCCGCCGCAAGTTTTGCCAGGTACTCGGCCTGCTTCCCGGCGGCATCTCTCATGGCTTTAACCGCCTTGCGCCTCAGGGCAAGGCCCAGGGAAATAAACTTTTCCTGCGCCCGGACGGCAGTATCAATAGCCTCCTCCATGGTATCAAATAAAATACCGGATGAGGGGATCTCACCCCGGTCATCCTTGGAATCGGGCGGGTTTTCAAGCCTTCTCATAACCTCCCGGACTATGCGGGAGATATCCTGTTCATTAATATCCATTAAAGTGGGTTCCGGTTATCCTGCGTCTTTCCTGAATATGATCTTTCCGTCTTTCTCAACCCGGTCTACGATAGCTATTATGGTGCAGTCCACGGGACGGTCCTCTGTTACATCTGTCATGCGGGCGGAGGAGCCTTTTACGAAAAGAACCAGTTCCCCCTCACCTGCCCCAACCGAGTCTATACCCACAACAGGCGAAGAAACCGGTTCCAGATCATCCCGGACAGGCTGCACCAGAAGAAGTTTTCTCCCTGAAATATCCTCATCCTTCCTGGTGCAGACCACGGTTCCTTTTATGATTCCGAATTCCATCTTATGTATTTACCTCACAACTACTTTTAAGCGCCGAAACCAGCAGAGTAATCAGAAGATATCAGCTTAGAAAAACCTGCGCCCCGTTCTCCAGGTCGCATGCGTTAGCCTCGTCTGTATCAAGATGACACTCTAAAGCATACTCCGGACTGACCCGCACAAGCACATCCTCAAAAACAACCGACCTCGGAGGGCGCGTCCTCACCCTTACACTCTGCATATCTTTCACCCTGAACCTCAAGGCATCCTCCGGACTCATATGTATGTGACGTCGGGCGACAATTACACCCTCGCTTATCCTTACCTGTCCGCGGGGACCCTTTATAACCGCGCCGGGAGACCCCTCAATATCGCCCGAGTTTCTCAGCGGCGCCCGTATCCCCAGCCTGTAGGTGTCGGTCCTTGAGACCTCAGCCTGGGTCCTCTTCCTTAAAGGCCCCAGTACCCGCACCTTTCTTAGAACCCCCCGCGGCCCCTCTATATCTACCGTTTCCCGGGCGGCATACTCGCCGGGCTGCCGGAGATCCCGCAGCTTACTCAGTCCTTCAGGGGAACCGAAGAGTATCCCGCAATGCTCACCGGAGAGATGTATATGCCGGTTGGAGACATTGCAGAGCACCGGTTCTTTTAAACGCTCAATCCTTAAAAGAACCTCTCCGACAATCCCCGAGGTTTCCATTTATCCTCTGAAACCTGCTATAGCCGCAAAAGAATCAGGGTCAAGGCTGGCGCCTCCTACCAGGGCCCCGTCCACATCTTCACCCTCCATAATCTCCGCAATATTTCCGGGTTTCACGCTCCCGCCGTAAAGAATTCTGAGAGATGACGAGACCTCCTCACCATACATACCGCTGAAAGTCTCTCTTATAAACCTGTGGGCCTCCTGGGCCTGTGCCGGAGTAGCGGTCCTGCCTGTACCTATGGCCCATACAGGTTCGTAAGCCAGCGTAAGCATCCCTATCCCGCCGGAAGGCAGATCCTTAAGGCCGCCTGTAATCTGCCTCTTGAGTACGTCAAAAGTCCGGTTCTCTTCTCTTTCGCTGAGCAACTCGCCTACACATACTATGGGGTTAAGGCCCGCTTCCAAGGCGGCCCTGGTTTTCATGTTTACAATCTCGTCAGTGCACCCGAAGTACTCTCTTCTCTCAGAGTGGCCTACAATAACATACCCGCACCCGGCGCTCAGAAGCATCCCGGCTGAAACTTCTCCTGTGAAAGCTCCGCTCTTCTCGTGGTGAAGGTTCTGTGCCCCGAGCTTAACTTCGGAACCTTTGAGAACCTCCCTTACAGGGGCAAGGGCCGTAAAAGGAGGAGCTATAAGAACGTCAACACCGCCTATTTCCTTTACTGATTCCCTGATCCGTTCGGCGGTCTCCACCGCCTCCGCGTTGGTCTTATTCATTTTCCAGTTTCCGGCGATAAAAGGTCTTCTCATTATATCCTCCCTTATTTCCACTCCTCGGATCTCCGCTGTCTCTCTGGCCAGGGGGGTTATAACTGTACCGGGAGTAACACTTACCACCCTTCTCCCGCGCCCGGCCGCTGCCATTATGTCAACACTTTTCAGGACTCCCATTTTAGCCCTATCTTATACTTATAATTTATAGAGCAGTCAAGAAAAAGTCTTTTCCAATCCAAAGATGAGCCTGAAGCAGAGTCATGCTGCCTTTCTGATTGTAGCAAATAATTCATCCCTTTTCTTTTGCACAATCTCCGC
>SLGR01000129.1 GCA_007136585.1 Candidatus Sumerlaeota bacterium
CACAAAAACCAGCCATTTATGATACCAGCGCTAAAAAGGATAAGTTCAAAACTGTTTATGCTTACGGTTCCGCTGCTCTTAATCGGCGCGCCGGCAAGGGCTGGAGACCCGGCTTTTGAGTTTAAGATAATAGTCGGGCAGGGGGGGACGTTTCGCCTGACTGTCATTGACCCTGAGGAGATAGAGATTAACTGGGACGAGGGGGAGGATTTTGTTGCGAAGGATAGCCCGAGTTCTAATCTGCACGGTGAAACTTACTTTTGGAATCAATACGATGAAGAAGGAGAGTACACTGTCCGCATGCGCGGAGAGGCCAAAAGAATATCTTTCTTTAATAGTGACAGTTCGCGTAATACGTCTGAAATGCTTATAGATGTGCTTACCCCCGTAACTGACGGGGTGACGGGGATAACAAGCGCTGAAGGGATGTTCCAGGACGCTGTGAATATTACAGAGTTTACGGCAAATTACCTATTTGATACGAATAAATCCACGGTTACGAGTATGAGAAATATGTTTCGAAACGCTTCTTCGTTTAACAGTGATCTGAGCCAGTGGGATACCTCGGAAGTTGAGGATATGAACGGGATGTTCCTCGGGGCGATAGAGTTTAACGGGGATATCTCCACCTGGGATACATCCAGCGTCACTGATATGGCCTATATGTTTTCAGATGCTGTTTCATTTAACAGGGATCTGAGCCAGTGGGATACTTCGGAAGTTGAGAATATGAACGCTATGTTTCACAGCGCGACAGCCTTTAACGGGGATATCTCCACCTGGGATACCTCAAACGTAACAAATATGAGTTCTATGTTCAACGGGGCCTCTTCCTTTAACCGGGATATTGATAAGTTATGGATCGAAGGCGATAATTATCACGCCTGGGAAGTATCAAGTGTAGAAAATATGGGTTCTATGTTCCTGAACGCTTCTTCGTTTAACGGTGATATAAGCGGATGGGAACCCAGAAACGTCACCGATATGGGATACATGTTCTACGGGGCCTCATCCTTTGACCAGGATATCTCCGGATGGGATACCCAAAATGTAATTTATATGAGCCATATGTTCAACGGGGCCACCTTATTTAACAGCCCCATAGAAGACTGGGATGTCTCTAACGTAACAGATATGCGTAATATGTTCGCCGGGGCCTCATTATTTAACCAGCCCTTAAACGGCTGGGGCGGGAAAGTATCCAAAGTTGGGAATATGAGTCACATGTTCTCCGGGGCTTCCGCATTTAACCAGGACCTGGACGAGTGGGAGCCGTCCTCGGTTAATACTATGGAGAGTATGTTCTATGGTGCCGAAAAATTTAACGGGGCGCTGGACGGATGGGGGGTTCATCTTTCCAGCGTTACCAGTATGAGCACCATGTTTGCTTACGCTTCCTTGTTTAACCGGGATATAAGCAGCTGGGATACCTCGGGAGTTACAAATATGGGTTCTATGTTCTGGGGAGCCTCATTATTTGACCGGGATATTAATACTAATCTCGTAGATGAGGGCGGGGACGGTGAATATACCGCCTGGGATGTATCTAACGTAACTAATATGATGGCTATGTTTGGCAGAGCGGAATCTTTCAACGGGGATATATCCGGCTGGGATACCTCAAGCGTAAACAGTATGGGTAATATGTTCCATGAGGCCTCATCCTTTAACCGGGATATTAATACGAAGGTCGTTGATATTGGGGACGGTGAATATATCGCCTGGGATGTGTCTAACGTAAATATTATGTCATTTATGTTCTGGAACGCGACCGGTTTCAACAGAGATATATCCAGATGGGATATATCAAGCGTAAACAGTGTTGGTTCCATGTTCAGAGGGGCCTCATCCTTTAACCGGGATATTAATACGAAGGTCGTAAATGAGGGCGAGGACGGTGAATATACCGCCTGGGATGTATCTAACTTAACTTCTATGTCCTATATGTTCGGCGGCGCGGAGGTTTTTAACGGGGATATCTCCGGATGGGACGTATCAAATGTTGTAAATATGGGGAATATGTTAGATGGAGCATCAGCTTTTGACCGTGATATTTCCGGGTGGGATATCTCAAACGTTGAGAACTTTGAAAATTTCCTTAATGGCGCGCAGCTTTCCACGGAGAACTATGATAAGCTTCTTATAGAATGGTCTGAACTTCCCCCGCAGAGCACCGTAACATTCCACGGAGGGACCTCGCAGTACAGCGTGGGTGAGGCCGGGGATGCCCGTCAGACTCTTATAGAGACCTATTTCTGGGATATAACAGACGGGGGGACGGTTGAAGGGGTTCTTCTCATTTCAACTGATACGCTTGACTTTCATGCTCTTCCGGGCGGGCCGGCCCCGGAGGATCAGGAACTTAAACTCAGTAACGACGGAGGGGCGGGAAGCCTGATTGAGTGGGAGATAGATGTGGATTACTTCCACGGACAGGATTGGCTGGAGGTTTCTCCGAGCTCCGGCTCGCTTCTCTCGCAGGAGGAAGAGGGTGTTACCGTTTCAATTAATATGGATAATGTCTGGAGAGGGGAGTTCCATGCCCAGATACAGATATCAAGAAAAGACGGGGAACATACTTATGAACCGGTTTTAGTCCGCCTTGAGGTTGACGATCTTCCGGAACTTTACCTCAGCCGAGATGAACTTCATTTCGGAGAGGTGAAAAGGGGGGACAGGAGGACGCGGAGTCTTGAGATAAAAAATACCGGGGGTATGACCCTTGAGGGAGAGATAACCACCGACAGGGACTGGATACTTTTAAACCACAGCGATTTTTCACTTTCGGATCAGCAGGGGGTATGGCTTGAGGTTACGGTTGATAACTCCATACTTAACAAGGGGGATTTCAACCAGTACACTGGGAAGGTTGAGATAACCTCAAACGACGTTGATAAGACTATAGACGTTTCCCTGACAGCCACCTGCGTGCTGACAAAACCGAACCCCTACTCCCTCTCCGGGCACCCCCGTGTATCTTTCTTCGGGTCTGGCGTTGTCCCCAACGATACCGTCATAAGGATATATACCCTTTCCGGGGACCACGTAATTACCTTAAGGGAGACCCAGGGCGATGATGAGATACACTGGGACGGAAAGACCCCGGGCGGAAGGCAGGTGGCTCCCGGGATGTACATCTATACCCACGACAGCCCCTCCGAGCAGGGGAGGGGAAGGATGATAATAATAAAATGAGCGCTCTGAAACTCAAGATAACTTTATTTTTCTCCGCGGCTCTTCTCCTGACGCCTTCTTTTCTTACAGCGGCAGAGACCGGCACCATAGGGGGGCAGGTGCTGAAGCTCGGGGCCCATTCAAGGGGTATAGGGCAGGGAGAGGCCTTTGCGGCGGTATCAGACGATGTAAGCGCCCTTTACTTTAACCCCGCCGGACTGGCGCAGCTTACTAGGCCGCAGGCAGCTGTAACCCATATGAACCGTATAGCGGGTATAAGGTCGGTGGATATGGGGTTCGCCTTTCCTCTTGAGGGTGAGGCGGGGGTGCTTGGAGCAGCCGCATATTACCTCTACACGCACGACAGGGAGAGAGATACCGACGGAAACGAGATCGGACGGTTCCGGAGTTATAACTCCTATATTATCCTGGGTTACGCAAGGAAAATAACCC
>SLGR01000032.1 GCA_007136585.1 Candidatus Sumerlaeota bacterium
AGAATAACCTGAGTTACATAGACTACTTGTCTCTTGTGATCCAGGATGAATTATCACAGCGGGAAAGCAACAATTTAAACAAAAGAATTAAAGCGGCAAAATTCGGAATGGAAAAGACATTCGAAGGATTTGATTTTAAATTCAATGAAGCAGCGATTCCGCCCAAAGAATTAAGAGAATTGGCAACTTGCAGGTTCATAGATCTGAAGCAGAATCTTGTGATAGCCGGACCTCCGGGGATAGGAAAAACACACATAGCAAAAGCTCTTGGACATGAGGGCTGCCGACGCGCGCATAATGTGCTCTACAAAAAAATGCATGCTCTGTTAAAGGAGTTTTTGAAAGTAAAAAATTATGCAAAGTATGAAACCATTTTCCGCAAATGCGTAAAAGTTGATTTATTAATATTGGATGATTTTGCTTTTAGAAAACTAACTTCTGAAGAAGCGGAAATCTTTTACGCTTTAATAGATGAAAGATTGGGGAACGGGTCCACCATTGTAACATCAAACCGGCCGTCGCAGGACTGGCTGAATATATTTCCGGACATAGTAATCGGAGGAGCTATCTTGGATAGGTTAGTTTCAGGAGCGCTTAAAATCATAGTAACAAAGGCAAGATCTTATCGCAAGGAAGGAGCAAAAAACAGCTTGACGCAACACATAAATACTAATAGAATTTAAATCGGATCTAAACAAAACAGGGGTGGGGAATACTAATTACCCTGCCTGGGGAATATGATGACCCCTGACATATTTGTCCGCCTCTGTAAAATCCCCCATCTGCCTATAATAATTGCCCATCTGCACATGCAAATAATCATTATCAGGATTTTCTTTGAGCGCTTTCTTAAAGTATTTTTCAGCCCTATCATATTCCCCCTCAGAAATCCAATAATTTCTCCAGTCCTGATAGCTCATATCATCCTTATCCGGCAGACTGGATTTCGGAGATTGGCTTTCTAAAGTTTCCTGAGATTTAAACCTTGCGGCTAGATGCATTTTTACAAGACCAAACAGGTTGTAACTCCTGAAATTTTGGAGAAATTTTTGAATACCGGAACCGGGTTCTGCAACATGAAACATATGTGTATCGAAATCATTTATCCCCATCATTGTTATTACAATGTCAGGATTATACTTATCTAACGTTGGTTCTAATTCAGATAATATACGGTTTGTATTCGTGCCTGGCACCCCTTTATCTATCACGCTGAATTCAATATCTAAACCGCTATTGTCAAGAATCTCCTGCAAAAAAGGCGGCCACTCTCCGGCAGTGGTGGATTCCCCAAGGCATAACACGCGAATACTGTCTTTTCTTCGGAGAATTGCCCTGTTCCTGCGTTCCTGAAGACTGAGAAAAACAAATCCCCCAAGGCGCAGCCCGGCTTCAAGAAGTATAAGGGAAACGAAAAGTCCCGCCAGCACAAAAGCTGCCTTTCGCCTAAAATTCACTTCTTTTTTCACAGCCAAACTCTAATCACTGAATTACTCAATGGATTCCGAAAGACTTCACAAAACACCTCTGTATTAAGCTCCGCAGATTACATTTCAGTATTTTATTAACTTTCATCGATCAGGCACAGGTGTCCTCAAAAATTGGACAAAGAATCCCGAAAATCCGATTTCAACTCCCGGGAGCAAACAATACCCTTAAGCTCCTCCGGCCCCTTTCCTGGCCAGGCGGTCGGCCCTCTCATTCCACCTGTCGCCCGTATGCGCTTCAACCTTGACCCAGGTGAGCTTAAGACCTAGAGACCGCACGAACTCCCGGTACTCCCTTGTAAGAGGCATCTTTGCCCTCCACTCCCCGGTGACCCATTTTTTAAGCCCTTCGTAATCGTAATGCACTGTAACCTCTCCGGCTCCGTCTGAGGCGCACCAGGCAAGAGAGCTCTTCACCCCCTCTATCTCTCCGGCGACCTGCCTTGTCCCCGAGACCTTCCCGGGGCTCACAGGACCGCAGAGCTCCCTGAGAACCCTGTTATCCTTCAGTATAACCGCGCCGTACCCGGTCGATTCCCCGAGGCAGGACCCGTCGGCGTATACATGATACCCCTTCCCGGGCCGGGCCGATTCCCCATGCCAGGTCTCCTCCAGCTCTTCCCTAATATTTTCCTTGAGAACCTGCCGGAGGTCTATCTTATACGAGTTTTTCCGGGGACTGTGATATATAGTAAGAGGGAATTCCCCCTCGGGGGATATGACCTTTATCCTGGCGTTATAGGGGCCGCAGGCCTCCGGGATAAGCTTCCCTTTCAACCCGGATTCCTCAAGGGCCTTAAGGAACCCCTTAACGCGCTCACCATTTATCCATGCGGGAATTTTATCAGGGTACAAGGAGATCAAAACCCGTTTCCGGGTCCCTTTCCCTGGAGGCGGAGGTCCCGGTAAGCTCGAATATGACCGCTTCCATGATATGCCATACCCTGACCCCCGGGCGCACGCACCCGGCAGCAGCAGAGCCGCCCCGGCCGGCGGCTATATGCATATGAAGAACGGGCTTCCCACCGGGGCCCGGAAAAAGAGTCCCGGTCCCGGCCGTCTCGTAAACCCCGTCAAGGACATAGGTGATAGGGTCGATCTTCCTGCCCCGCCCCTCCTCGGGCCCTGTGACAAGGCGGCTTCCGGTATCGGCGCCTCCCAGAATTATAACGGCAGCTGCCCTCACCCCTTCTTTAGCGGCAAGCTCCTCTATCGATTCGTGAAGTATATCACCGTCTTCAAGCCTCACTATGAATACCCTTCCCTGTGAAGCCTCGGAATATTTCATTCTAAACTCCTTACGGCTATTAAGCCCATTACAAGCAACCTTTCTTTACCAGCAAAGCCCCATTGAACTCCTGAGCTCCGGGCTTGATACCCAGAAACTGTAGCAGAGCTCTGAGATTCCCCTCCCAAGCATCTTACGCCTGAAACCCCTCATTTTATCCCCGTTCCACACCTCCATCAGTGACTGGGTGTTTATATCCCCGACTGGTTCCCGGCAGAAAGGGCGCGCCCGGACCAGGCCCCCGACATCAATATACATTCTCTTCCAGGGAGAGTCACATAGAATATCAGTATCAGAATGACGCGGGGAATTACTCATAGCAGCATTCAGGGCATCAGGGTCATTGTAATTGTCCGATGGGAGCCAGCTCATTATCTCCACCCCGGCCTCTCTGCCCCTCTCCCTGATTTCCGGGAGCATACTCTCAAGTTCTTCCCATTCGGGCCTCCGGGGAAGAGAAAAGATCCTCTCGTTCTCAGGAACTGTATGGTTCATAACAGGGAGTATCCTTACTGAGTCAAACCCGTAACGGGCGGCAAAATCAACAGCGCCGGAGGTTTCCCGAAAGTTGCTCCTCATGGCGACAAAATTTATCAGAGTCCTTACGGTGTACCCGGGCTCCTTTATCCGCCTGTTTTTTTTCTCTTTCTCCGCCTTAAGAACCGAGAGACTGTTCAAAAGGCTATCGAAAGAGGCCCCTTTATTTATCTTCTCGTATGTATCCCGGGTAAACCCGGGTATTGAAACCACTACCGTGACCCCTCTCCGCACATACTCTTCCGCTGTCTCCGGAGAGAAGAAAAGCCCGTTTGTG
>SLGR01000138.1 GCA_007136585.1 Candidatus Sumerlaeota bacterium
AGGTTTTCCGACCTCGATGCAAGGCATCCCGGAAAGTCTTTCGTACACGTAATCCCGTCTTTTTTTGAACTCTGCGCTCATATTTCTCACAGCGCTTTGAGAGTCTTTACTGGTAAGGGCGGAAACGGCCCCTGCCTGTGCGAAACTTGTCGGGTTTGAAGTGGAATGCGACTGCAGCCGGATGCAGGCTGATATAAGTGATGCGTTTCCGGCTGCGTACCCTATCCGCCATCCCGTCATAGAGAAGGACTTTGAGAGCCCGTTAACTATTACCGTGTTTTTCTTTATCTCATCCGATAAGGATGCCGGTGAGATGAAACCGCCCTCATATACAAAATACTCGTATATCTCATCCGATATCAGAAGCAGGTCATTTTCAAGAACCATGCCGGATATTTCTTCCAGCTCTTTCTCTGAATAAACCGTCCCGGAGGGGTTTGAAGGAGAGTTTAGTATAAGGGCTTTGGAGTTCCGGTTTATAAGGGGCTTAAGGATATCAGGAGTAATCTTGAACCCTGTTTTTGTGCAATCAGCTATGACAGGTTTCGCCCCCGCCGCCCTTACCATCTCCGGGTAAGATACCCAGTAGGGAGCAGGGATTATTACCTCATCTCCTTTCCCGGCCGAACAGAGTATTATATTAAAGAGCGAGTGCTTGGCTCCGCAGTTTATCATTATCTGGCTGCTATCATATTCAAGGTTGTTTTCATTCCGGAGCTTCCCTCTTACAGCCTCTATAAGTTCCGGGGTTCCTCCTGCCGGGGTGTATTTTGTAAACCCTTTTTTAAGGGCCTCTTCAGCCCCGGCTTTTATGAAGCCGGGGGTGTCAAAATCCGGTTCCCCAGCGCTGAGACTGATTATATCCTTGCCTTCCTTTTTAAGCTGTTTCGCTCTTGCGGAGATTTCCAGGGTAGGTGAGATTCTGATATTTTTTGCCATTTCCGATAACATTAAGGCCTCCTTTGTTACAGGTTGTATAAGTTCACTCTTCCGCATTATTTTAAATAAAAACCGCGTGGAAAACAAATTAAAACGTTGCTTGCAGTTACGTTGACAATGATCCCGGGTTTTTACTATTATTAAATATACTGCACCCTCGTAGCTCAATGGATAGAGCAACGGCCTTCTAAGCCGTAGGTTGGGCGTTCGAATCGCCCCGAGGGTGCCAAATTGATACAGGCCCTTAAAGAATATTTTTCTGGTTTGACACAACCCGGATAATTAAATAAACTCAGTGAAATTAAAGAAAGGGCTCATTATAATAATACGTATTGGGTTGTGGGCCGCTAGCTCAACCGGCAGAGCAACAGACTCTTAATCTGTGGGTTCGGGGTTCGATTCCCTGGCGGCTCACCAGTTTTATGTTTCCTAATAAAGTGTAAGGTCGCGGTGGCGGAACAGGCAGACGCGCCAGATTTAGGATCTGGTTCCTTACGGAGTGCGAGTTCAAGTCTCGCCCGCGACACCAGTTTGGGGTTTAAGGAAAGGTATATTAATGTTTGAGAACCTGAATTATGAGATTGAGGAAAAACAGGGAAGTTCTCTTGAGATAAGCGCGGAGGCTCCCTGGGATAATATCTCCGGGACATTTGAAAAAAGCGTCAACAGGATCAGGTCACGGGCCGAACTCCCCGGTTTCAGGAGAGGGATGGCTCCCGTAAACGTGATAAAACAGCGGTTTATGGCTGAGATAAAGAGCGATTTTCTTGAAAAATTCGCTCCGGAGATGGTAAGTGCCATACTTGAAAAAGAAGGGATATCCCCGGTTACAACTCCCGAAATATCATCCCTCTCTCTTGAGGAGAACGAACCTTTTAAACTGGGTTTTAAGGTAGAGACGCTTCCCGATTTTCAGCTTAAGAAATACAAAAAGCTGAAACTTTCAAAGAAAACCTGTAAAATTGAAGAGAAAGATGTTGATAAGGCTATTGATAACCTGCGAGAGAGGAACGCTTCGCTCAAGGAGAAAAAAGAGGTGGCCGGTGAGGGGGATTTTGCCATCATAGAGTTCAAGGTTGAGAAAAACGGAACGGAAATCAAACTTGATATGCCCCAGGAGAGGTTTGTTGAGATAGGCGGAAGAGAGCCTCTTCCGGGGTTTGATTCCCAGATAAAAGGGATGAAGAAAGGCGAGACAAAAGAGTTTGAGTATGTTTTTCCTGATGATTTCGGCAGGGAAGATCTTAGGGGGGAATCAGCCGGTTTTACCGTGACGGTAAAAGAAGTGAAACATAAGCAGCTTCCTTCGCCCGAAGAACTGGCGGAGAGCCTTAATTTTAAATCAGTGCAGGATATGCGCAGCCGTATACGGGAGAATATGCAGGAACAGTCGGAGCAGAACTCTCAGAATGAACTTGAGGATCAGATAGTAGATGAACTTCTTTCAAGACACAGCTTTGAGGTTCCGGAAGGGTTGATAGAAGAAAGTCTTCAGGAAAGAGTCAGGCAGGCGGAGGAGTTCCTGAAAAGCAGAGGAGGAGATCCTTCCGGGGTCGACCGGGAACTGATAAAAGAAAGGGTTGAGAAGGATATACGCGCCGGGCTGGTGCTTTCGCGTATCGCCCGTCAGGAAGGAATCGAGGTTACAGAGGAAGACCGTAAGGCTGAAGAGGACCGGATTATGAGTCATTACGGTATAAAGGACCGGAAGCAGGCAGAAAAATACGTAAACGAAAACTACATACTTACGGGAAAGGTTTTTACTTTTTTAAAGGAGAACGCAAAAATAAAAGATGAGAAAACCGCGTATACACCCGGAAAAGAGGGGCAGTAAGTAATGAAGGAGAAAGATATGATAAGCAGAGAAGAGCTTATGCAGCTTATACCTATGGTTGTTGAGACAAGCCAGCGGGGAGAAAGGGCCTATGATATTTATTCCAGGCTTCTCAAGGACAGGATAATATTTGTGGGTACCCCTATAAACGATAATGTCGCCAACCTGATTATAGCCCAGCTGCTGTTCCTGGAAGCTGAAAGCCCCGACAAGGATATATCCCTTTACATTAACTCTCCCGGCGGGGTAGTCACCGCGGGGCTTGCGGTATACGATACAATGCAGTATATAAACCCTGAGATATCAACGATATGCATGGGGCAGGCGGCTTCCATGGCGGCGGTGCTTCTGGCTGCCGGGGCCCGGGGAAAAAGATACGCGCTTCCAAACGCAAGGATCCTTATACACCAGCCGCTGGGCGGGGTGCAGGGCCAGGCGACAGATATAGGGATACAGGCAAAAGAGATAATGAGGATGAAAGACGCTCTTAACAGGATACTGGCTGAACATACCTCTCAGGATATAGAGACCATAGCAAAGGATACCGACCGTGATTTCTTTATGGTTCCGGAAGACGCGAAAAAATACGGTATAGTCGACGAGGTGATTTCTTCGCGCAAGGAAATAAAATAGATGAGGGACGATTTTTCAAATTACAAGCTAAAGAGCTGCATATTCTGCGGAAAATCAGAACGTGAAGCGGCGCGTATGGTAGGCGATAAGGGAACCTACATATGCCGTGACTGTATTGAAAAATCGCACTCTCTCATTAATCAGATAGAGGACAGGGAAAGGAAAAAAAG
>SLGR01000100.1 GCA_007136585.1 Candidatus Sumerlaeota bacterium
ATGACCTTCTCCTACTCAAAGATGAGTTCCTATAAGAACTGCCCTTACAATTATATGAAAATAGATATAGAGAAGATCGCTCCCAAACCCAGGCATTTTTTCTCCATAGGCCACTCCTGCCACGAGACCTTTGAGGAGTTTTACAGTAAACCCTACCAGTCCAGCCTGCGTAAGCTCCGGAAGATGTTCGAGAGGAACTGGCACAGCGAAGGTTACAGGGATGAGGCCGAAGAGATGAAGTACAAGAGAGATGGATGGCAGTGGTGTAAGAACTACTACCTGAAGTATATTGACGGCAAGTTTAAACCGGCGTACGCGGTAGAACTGTATTTTCAGCTTCCTATCGGCGATGATTATGTTGTGATAGGGTATATTGACAGGATTGAGAAGAATGATGACGGAACATTCACTATTGTTGATTACAAGACCGACCCGAAGATGCGCACCCAGGAGGAGGTGGATAATGATGTTCAGCTCACCTTTTATTACTGGGCGATGCGGGAGCTGGGGATGGAGGTCAGGGAGCTTTCACTGGAGTTTCTCAAGTTCAACCAGCGGGTTATAACAAGAAGGACCCCTGAAGATATACCTCCCTTCATAGAGGATGTTAACCGGACAGTGGGTGAGATGGCCTTGAAGGAGAAACTCTATGAGGAGGACCCTGAAAGGGCCGCAGAACTCTTTCCACCTAAGATAAACAAGTACTGCGGGGGGTGCGATCACCTTGTGGGATGCCCTAAAGAGGAAGAGATCCGGACAAAACACAAGGATTACGTTATGAACCTGGATCCGCCCCCGGAGCCGGACCCCGAAGAGAACCCCGACCCGGATAAAATAGAGGAGACAAAAGAGGATAAATGAGCAGGGGAAGATTTAAGGCTGATATTTTTATGGCGGCGGTTACGCTGGCCGTTACGGCCCTTGCCGTTACGGCTTTTCTGCATCCGGGGTTCCGGAGGGAGCGGCGCGGCAGTTACAGCTCTTCCCTGCAGGAGGAACCTGTCTTAAAGGTTACATACCTTTATGTGGGCCAGGGGGACGCCACACTGATTCGGAGCCTTGGAGAAAACGGAAAGACTATGCTGGTTGATGCGGGTCCCTCAGCGGAGGTAGAGGAGTATGTGAGCGCCGGCAGGTACAAGGGGAGGAACCATGCCGCCGAAGTCATAATCCCGTACCTGAAAAAAGAAGGGATTGAAAAAATAGATTACCTTGTGGCCACTCATAAGCACGGAGATCATATAGGGGGGATTCCCTATATACTGGAAAACTTTCCCGTAGGCGCAGTCTATGACAACGGGACCGAGTACCCCGGCACTCTGGTGGAGGAGTATCTTGAGGCGGTTGAGGCTTCCCCGGATACGGATTTCATAATAGCGCGACCGGGGATGGAGATGGATTTCGGAAGCGGGATACTCTGCCAGGTGATCGCCCCCCTCAGAGAGTACAGCGGAACAGAGAGCGATGAGAATAATATGTCATTGGTGCTTCGTATAGGCGCGGGCGAGGTTTCTTTTCTTCTGCCCGGGGATATAGAGACCCCGGCCGAACTGGATATACTGGCTTATGGGGAGGCTTTAAGGACCACCGTAGTAAAAGCCCCTCACCACGGTTCAGCCTCATCAAGCAGCCGCCCTTTTCTTGATCTGCTTCTTCCCGAAGCGGTGGTCTTCTCCTGCGGAAGGTATAACCCCTACGGGTTACCCCCGTTTGAGATTATACGTAGGTACGAGGATCTGGGATCCCGGGTCTACCGTACCGATACCGACGGAAATATAGAGTTTTATACGGACGGGATATCATACACGGTAAATACTGAGAGGTAATGAGAGGGAGGATATGGAAAAAACTTCAGTGAAAGGGTTTTTATGGAAACTGGGGGTATACTTCAAATACGCGGTGCTCTTATTTGCGGCTCTGACGGGCGCCGCTTTCATAACCCTCCGGGGGCTCGCCGGGGATATCGGCGAGCTGGTTCGTCAGCAGTTTTCGGGGGTTCCGTACCACGAAACCCTTATAGAAAATATTGAGCTTCTGCTCAGGGGCCGGGGAGTGGCGCTTCTCGCCGGTACGGCTTTCATAAGTCTTCTGGTGAGTTTCAAGATCACCTTTGCTGTTATCAGGGCTCTCTCCCTGAAAAGCAGGGCGCGGGAGGCGCTTGCGGAAATTGAGCGTCTGGACGGAAAGGTCTCCGGCGACGATTCCGCGGAACTGGAAAGGATTAAGAGCAAGCTCAGGAAAATGACCTGAATTTGAAAAACGGAAGTTTAAAAAAATCTCCGTTCAGCCCGCCGCCGCTCCTGCGGTTTGCTTTATATGTGCTTTTTCTGGGCGCGCTCGGATACACCTGGATTCTTTACCGTGAAGGGCGTTCCCGGTGCCCGCTAAACGAGACTCCTGCTCCGGCTGTTTCCCGCCCCGTCCCTGTTACTCTTTATGTCCATATAAACGGCGCTGTCTTAAACCCCGGGCTTTATTCGCTGAGTGAAGGGGCTCGGGTCGGTGAGCTTATTGAAAAAGCCGGCGGTCCGGCACCAGATGCCGATCTTTCGGATATCAACCTGGCGGAGTTCCTTTCTGACGGTCAGAAACTGATTGTGCCCCGCCGGGGGATGCTGAGGAGGCTGGGTATAGGAAGAGCTCCTCCCGCTACTTATCTTAGGCCGGAGATTATAGTGGAGAGAGAAGAGGATTGAAAATACGGGATGACCCCGTCCCGCTGCTTCCTCCTCTGGCAGCCGGGGTTATAGGGATATGCGTTTCAACAACGTTTTCCCCCCGGGCCGGTTTCCCCCTGATTCTTATCGGGGTTTTCTTTCTGTTCCTGGCCTTTTACCTTAAAAGGCTTTATTTTTTTACCGCGGCCTCGTTTTTTGTTTTTGCGGCCGTTTCATTATTCCTTCTGACCCCGGCTCCGGATAATATATCTTTCCTTCTTCCTTTTGAGGGAACCGTCTCCGGAAGAGCCGCAGCTTCCTCCAGAAGAACAGTGGTGAATTTAAAGTATAAGGTTAAGGAAAACGGGGAGAAGCGGGATATTTCGGGAAGGGTTGCCCTTCCCGGTCCGCGCCGTGATATCCCGCCATTTTCGGCTGTAACTTTAAGAGGGGAGTTTTTTGCGCCTGAAGGCCCTGCGATCCCCGGAGGATATGACCGGAGAAGGAGTTTTGCCCGCGAGCGTATATACGCTCTCTGCCGCCCCGCGGAGGTTTCTGTCACTTCCGGGTTTACTGCCTCTTTCGCGGGAAGGCTCCGGGAGTATGTCCGGGATACGGTATACCGGTATATGGAGGATGAACCGGCCGCGTTAATGGAGGGGATGCTCCTGGGAGATCCCGGCGCTCTGCCGGTAGAGGCTATTGAGGGGTTCCGTAGAGCCGGGGTTATGCATATTCTCGCTGTTTCGGGGCTTCACGCGGGGCTTGTCTTTTTTTCGGTTTTCTACCTTCTGGGAGTGATGAAGGTTCCCCGGGCGGTCTCTGTGCCCGGGGCGCTTCTCTTTATGTACATTTACGTTATTGTCTCGGGGGGAAGGCCTTCGGCTGTAAG
>SLGR01000070.1 GCA_007136585.1 Candidatus Sumerlaeota bacterium
CGGCGATATACTGAAAGGCCACGCCGCCTTTGAAATACCATTCCGCCAGGAACATCAACGGCGTGACCGTCGCCATCGCCGTCAACGCGCCGACGCCATTGGCGCGCCGCCAGAGGACGCCCAGCAGAAATACGCAGGCGATGGGGGTCCCGAAATAGGACATCGATTTCTGGAAATACAGGAAGATACCCGAGAACTTACCGACCATCGGCGCCCAGAAACCCACCAGGATCAGGATGATCACGGCGGCCAGCCGCCCGAAGAAGATCAGCTTGCGGTTGTCGGCGTCCTTCTTCACATACTTGTTATATCATCCCTCAGCCCCGTCTCGTCAGCATAGGCGGCCGAGTCCGGAAAAAGCTCGCCCTGTTCAAGGGATTCCTTCCCCCGGGAAGCTTCGGGTTTCCTGCCGGAAGCGTATACCCTTACCACCTCGTACTTAAGAGGGATATCCCGTATATACCGGTTCCCTTCTCCAGGAGCGAACTCTCCCGACTCAGGGTCCAGGAGGCTCAGCGCCTTTACATTATCGCTTTCCCTGAGCGACTCAACGCTCCCGTAAGCCTGGAACTGGTTCTGCATACGGATATCATTCCTGAGAACCATTACCCTTACCTCCCTGAACCCGGGGTAGTTGTTTCGGAGCTCGGATTCAAGAAGCTTCCGCCCCGGCATCCGGCTGAGCTCCTTTAGAGTATGATAGAAATTTTCCTCTTCAAAAACCTTGGCGTAAGGTTTACCCTTCCTGGCAAGAAGAGAGCGCCACTCCCTTCCGATACGCCCTTTCTCTCCGGTATCCGAGGACCATCCCGCGACTTCGCTGTGTATCCCGAAATCAGTTATCCTGCGGAACCTGGAGAGGTTCTTAAGAGGATTTCCCAGCCTCATACTCCTTAAAACCCCGGGGAGAAGCCTCCCGAAAGCAAGCTCATAAAGCTCGTTCTTCTCGTACATATAGACGTGGCGGAACATATTGAGCCTTGTCTGGAGAAAAGTTCTGAAGGCCGGAAGGGCCGGTTTTCTCAGCGTCATCCCGTTTCGGGTTATCCTGAGATTATCTATAATGTTCCTGTGGTTTATCCGCCCGAACTCGCTGGTCCCGCAGAAGTACTGGTCCCTTAAAAGAAAATCCATCGCGTCGGCGGAGCATACCCCCAGCATTATCTTGGAGAAAACCTGCTCCCAGAGAGGACGTCCTTTAAGGGTCCCGGGCATCTTTATGAACCTTGCTATCAGATCGGGGTCCACCGGTTCCGAGAACCTTCCGCCCGGCGAGGACCTTATCCGGCTTATCATCTCACCAAGCTCTCCCTTTATTACGGCCGCGGATATATCTTCGTGGGTCTTCCCGTACTTCGGGTAGGTGTAAACATCATCCATAAGGTGCCCGAACGGACCGTGACCTATATCATGGAGCAGACCGGCGAGGCGGAAGACCTCTTCAACGTGGTTCTTTTCAGGTATCTCTTCCCGGGGGAAGGCCTCCCTGAACCCGTCGTAAAGGCCCCGGGCCATCCCCCCGGCAAGGTGCATAACCCCGAGGGAATGCTGGAATCTTGAATGAACGGCGTTGGGGTAAATAAGCCAGGCTGTCTGAAGCTGGAATATCTGCCTGAGGCGCTGGACCCATTCGGAGTCTAGAAGGGTCTCCTCCGAGACCTCTCCCTCCCCAGCGGACCGGGTAAAGTAAATATAATTATGAATTACGTCCCTGACGGTCCCGGAGGCGGCCGTCATCTCGGTTCAGCAACCGTCAATTAAGCCCCTAATTTACCGGCCATATCCCGGATAAGCGAGGCCTTGTCGGTCTTCTCCCACGGGAAAATATCCCGTCCGAAATGACCGTAAGCGGCGGTATCCCGGTATATAGGGCGCCAGAGATCAAGCATCCCGATTATCCCCGACGGGGTGAGGTCAAATATCTCCCCGGAGATTATGATTTTCTCAAGTTCCGTGTCAGGGATCTCGGAGGTGCCGTCTGTATGAACCATAACGTTCAGAGGTTCCCGTACCCCTATGGCGTAGGAAATATGGATGGTGCACCTTGAGGCTACCCCGGAAGCGACTATATTCTTCGCTATGTGCCTCGCGGCGTAGGTGGCTGAACGGTCAACCTTCGTGGGATCTTTCCCCGAGAATGCTCCGCCGCCGTGTCCGGCCATACCACCGTAGGTATCAACTATGATTTTCCTGCCGGTCATACCCGTATCGGACTGGGGACCTCCTACGACAAACCTTCCTGTAGGGTTTACGTAAAATCTGGTATCCGGTGTTATGAGCTCCTCCGGAATAACCGGGTTTACAGTCTCCTTTATTATAGCCTCCCTGGCATCATCCGAGATGCTCCCGGTCTCTGAATCCGTAGCGCTCTCGTCGTGCTGGGCGGCAACCACTACAGCGGCGAGAGAAGAGGGTTTTCCGTCAACATAATTCACGGTAACCTGTGACTTTCCGTCGGGTTTAAGAAACCCCAGCGTACCGGATTTTCTGACACGGGCAAGCTGAAGCGATAACTTATGGGCAAGGGCTATGGGAATCGGCATAAGCTCAGGTGTCTCTTCGCAGGCGTACCCTATCATAAGCCCCTGGTCCCCGGCCCCTCCGGTATCCACCCCCATTGCTATATCCGGAGACTGTTCGTTTATCCCATTCAGAACGCAGAGAGATTTGTGTTCAAACCCCAGGGAAGGATCGGTATACCCTATATCCCTGACTATATCCCTTACAAGCTGCTTCATATCAATGTAGGCCCGGGTGGTTATCTCCCCGCCTACGAGCACAAGCCCCGTGCTTACAAAGGTCTCGCAGGCTACCCTGCTCCCCCGGGGCTCCCCCTCCGAGAGCCTGTAAGGAGGCAGCCCCTCCTCCGCGTCATATTTAAGTATCTCGTCAAGTATCCCGTCGGAAATCTGGTCACTTACCTTATCAGGGTGTCCTTCCGTAACAGATTCCGAAGTGAACGTATATGTCTTATCCTTCACTCTATCATCTCCTTTCCTGCCTCAAGCAGAAGTTGCGTCTCTTCCTCATTCTCCGTCTCGGCGTATACCCGCAGAAGCGGTTCTGTGCCTGAGGGGCGCACAAGCACCCAGCGCCCCCCTTCCATATTCATCCTTATCCCGTCTATCTCGAGAGTACTCTCAAGTTTAAAGGGCAGTTTGCCGAGTTTAATATTTTTGGAGACCTTTTTCAACAGCTCCCGGGGTTCAAGGCTCCCGGATAGCGGGTAGTCCTTTCTAAGGTAGAAACTGCCGCCCAGGTCATCTGTAAGAGAATCCCAGAGCTCCCCGAAGAGTTTCCCCCTTCTTGCAATCATCTCCAGTATCCTTGAGGCCGTGTAGAGGCCGTCTCTCTCCGGAAGATAATCTCCAAACCCTACCCCGCCGCTCTCCTCGCCGGCTACCAGGAGATCCCCTTTGAGCATCTCCGGAACTATATTCTTGAAACCTATGGGTACCGTTACGCACCGGGTTCCGTATCTTTTTCCCAGTTTCTCCGCAAGGACGGTCCCGGCAACCGTCCGGAGTATCCGCCCCTTTC
>SLGR01000047.1 GCA_007136585.1 Candidatus Sumerlaeota bacterium
TGACTGCGCTCTCTCCCCGGGGAGAGAGTTTGTGGTTTCTGGAGACAATTTCCGCCATCTCAGGGTTCTCAGGGCCCGCGCTTCTTTCAGGTTTATGGCGGGCGACCCGGAAGGTAAGGAGTATATCGCGGAGATACTCTGTGTGGGAAAAAATACCGCTCAGGCAAGGGTTCTGGAAGTTTCTGATTCCCCTCCTGAGCCTTTACTCCACGTTGTATTATATGCCGCTCTCGCAAAGAACAGCAGGTTTGAGGATATAGTCTTCCGCTGCTCCCAGGTAGGGGTTTCGGAGTTTGTGCCGGTTATAACAGAACGGACCGAAAGGCCGGCCCCGTCTTCCGGGAGGTTTTATGTAAGGTGTGAGAAGAAGGCCCGGCACGGTTCAGAGATTTCAGGGCGTTCCCGCGTACCCGATGTGCGCAGGGTGTTAAGTTTTAAAGAAGCCCTTGAGTCTCTTGGTTCCTCAGATATTAAGAAAGGCATAATTTTCTGGGAGGAAGAGAAAACAAGTTTCCTGGAAAAAGAAGACCGCGCCGAAAAAGTGGCGATCTTTACCGGACCCGAGGGCGGGTTTACTTCAGGCGAGGTTGCAGCGGCCCGGGAGGCTTCACTGGTATGCCGCAGCCTTGGCCCCCTTGTAATGGATGTTGAGACAGCCTGCGTAGCTTCCTCGGCTCTCCTTCTCTGTCCCGGACCGTAAATTGAAGTTTTTTATAAAAGATTTCGGGTGCAAGGTTAACCAATATGACTCCCGCGTTATAGAAAGAACGCTTTTATTAATGGGGCATTCCCGGGCGGAAATTTCTTCTGCGGATCTGATCATAATAAACTCCTGCGCAGTCACCTCCGGAGCGGAGAAGGAGAGCGGAAAGTTTTCCAGGAAGGTAAAACGGCTTAACCCTATGGCGGAGATACTTGAGACCGGATGCCGGGCAAGAATACCCGGGGCCTCGCCGCCGGTCGAGGGAGCCGTTCTTTCGGGGAGTTTTATCTACCTGGATCACCCCGGGCTCGGAGTGGAGAGGTTTTCCGGGCGTTCCAGGGCTTTTCTCAAGGTTCAGCAGGGATGCTCCGGAGGGTGTACTTACTGCAGCGTAAAGGATCTTAAAAAACCTTTTTTCCTGCGGAGTCCGGAGAGGGTTCTGGCAGAGGCCTCCGACCTCGCCCGTTCTCACGCCGAGATAGTCCTATGCGCGACTAATTTTGCCCTATATGCACCTTTACCTGGCCTGGTAAAGGGTATGCGTTCTCTTGAAGGGGATTTCAGGTGGAGGATCAGTTCCGTTCCGCCCGGGGTGCTCACCAAAGAGCTTATGCTTGAGTTGGAGAAAGATCCCGGATTCTGCCGTCATTTTCACATACCCCTTCAGAGCGCTTCAGACAGGGTTCTTGAACTGATGGGGCGTCCGTACAGGATGTCTCATATCAGAAAAGCCCTTTCCGATGCCTCAGAAATTCTTGAAGGGGTAACCTTCTCACTGGATATAATAGCGGGATTTCCGGGAGAAGAACCCGAAGATTTCAGAAAAACCCTTGATTTTATAAGAGATATCGTTCCGGTTAAGGTTCATGTTTTCAGGTATTCTCCCCGTCCGGGGACCGCGGCTTTCTCAATGAAGGATACCGTAGGCGAAGAGGAGAGGAAGAACCGTGCCCGCCTGCTGATAGAGGTATCGTCCCGGATGAGGCGGATAAGGTTTGAGGAGGCCAAAGGCAGACCGGCCGAGGTTGTCCTGGAGGCAGACGGAAGGGGTTACACAAGGGGTTACCTTCCGGTAAACGCGGGTTCTTACAAGGGAACTGAGAAAGGGGTTGTCAGGCTTGAAAAAGTTGAGCTCCGCGGGAGCGAACTGCGAGGCACTTGCATATAATTTATAAATAAATAAAGTTATATAACTTAAAACAATTTGAAAGATTATAAATTATGTGTTTAGATGGGCTAGTGGGAAATACGGTTTTTAAGATACAGGAGGCGGAGGTTTGTTATGAGCGGATGTCTTTTCTGCGATATACTCTCAGGGGATAAAAGATCCGGAATAGTGTATGAGGATGAGCATATCGCGGCCTTTGAGGATATAAACCCCCAGGCTCCTGTTCATGTACTTGTTCTGCCGAAGCGTCATTACACGGGCCTCAATGACGCGCCTGCGGAGACCTCCGGCAGGTGCATTGAAGCGGCCCGCAGGATAGCTTCGGAGAAAGGGATAGATAACTCGGGGTACAGAGTTGTCGCAAACTGCGGCAGCGACGGAGGTCAGACGGTAGGGCATCTTCATTTCCACCTTCTGGGGGGAAGGAGGATGAAGTGGCCGCCGGGATAAGTAATGGGTGTATTATTATGAAAGGAACGGTGATAAGCTGATGGCTCAGGGGCCAAGTGTAAGAAAGAGGGATAACGAGAACGTAAGTTCCCTCTTGAAAAGATTCAGGAGAGAGTGCAATAAGGCGGGGATAAAGAACGAACTTAAAAAAAGACGTTTCTACCTCCCGCCGAGTGAGTACAAAAATATAGCAAACTCCAGGGAAAAGAGACGGAAACTAAAAGACAGGTTCAAAGAAACCAGAAGAGAAAAAAGAGTAAAGACCATAAAGCGCCGCGGCTGAAACGGGCAGCCGGAATGAGGGTTCTTAACCCGGATTTTTTTGAGCGCCCGGCTTTAGAGGTCGCCGGTGAACTTCTGGATAAATACCTGTTTACCCGGGTAAACGGCAGGAAATGCGGAGGCCGGGTGGTTGAGACCGAGGCGTATATGGGACCGGAGGACAGGGCAAGTCATGCCGCATGCGGGTTGACTGCGAGAAACTCGCTTATGTACGGGCCCGCCGGAGTTTCATATGTGTATCTCTGCTACGGGATGCACTTTTGTTTTAATGTTGTATGCGGGGAAGAATCAACTCCGGGGGCTGTGCTTATAAGAGCTCTTGAACCGGAGACGGGGGTTGATGAGATGAAACGCCGCCGGGGAGGAAAGGTCCTGAGAGAGCTTGCTTCGGGTCCGGCCAAACTTACGCAGGCCCTGGGGATAGATATGAGGCATAACGGGCTGAAACTCCCGGCAGTAGAGATATACCTGGCCGCCAGCGGTATTCCTCCAAGGGCTTTTTTAAGGGGACCCAGGGTCGGGATATCTAAATCCGTATCACTTAACTACAGGTTTTTTATTAAAGACTGCCGGTTTGTTTCCGGACATCGGCAGAGAGGAGGAGCTCTTCAATGAATATAAAAGAAATAATGGGTATAGCAGTCAGGGAAGGGATAAAGGCCGACCCCCGCACCGAAGAGGAGATAAAAAATATCCTTGAGGAAAGAAAGAAAGAGTATGAGGGGCTTGAAGGGATAAAGAAGGAAGTTTACGACAGGCATCTTCTTGAAAGCCCCTACGCAGATTCAAGGATAGTCTGGGGAGACCCCGGGTACGAACCTTCTGAGGCCTGGGTCACCATAGACGCGGATACGGCTGATATCCTTCTGGTAAGCAGGATAACCGGGGAAACCGGGAGTAAACCTCTCATAATATCTCATCATCCGGCCGGGCGCGCGTACTCCAATTTTTACGAGGTGATGGATATGCAAAGCGATGTGCTGCAGTCTATGGGGGTTTCCGCCGGGGCTGCCGGTAACCTTACCAGGAAAAGAAAACAGGAAGTGGCGCGTAAAGTTTCGCCTTCAAACCACCTGAAGGTTACTGATTCAGCTTCACTGCTTAAGATACCCCTGGTCAGCATTCATACGCCTGCCGACAATCACGTCACCTCGTACCTTGGGTCTTTTATTGGGGAACGCGCCCCCCGTACGCTGGGTCAGCTCAGTAAGCTTCTGTATGAAATTCCCGAGTACAGGCACTCGGCGGAGAACGGGCAGCCGCCAAGGATATTAAACGGCGATCCTTCTAACAGGTGCGGAAAGGTTTTTGTGGATATGACCGGGGGGACGGAGAATAACCCGGACCTTCTTTCGGAACTGGTTTCGGGCGGGGTTTCGACCGTGGTGGGTATGCATATGAGCGAGAAACACTACAAAAAGGCGCGAGAATGTAACCTTAATGTTGTGATAGCGGGTCATATATCTTCCGACAATATAGGGCTGAACCTTCTTATGGACAAGATAGTATCACAGGGGGGCCCCCGGGTGATACCGTTCGGAGGGTTTTACAGGGTAGAGAGGAATGACAGGGGATAATTCGGCAGTAGAACAGGTCAGGCGGTATACGGATATAGTATCGCTTGTGGAGGAGTATTTCCCCCTGCGGAGATCCGGAATGAACTACAAGGCCCTGTGTCCTTTTCACCAGGAGAAGACCCCGTCTTTTACCGTATCCTCCGATAAACAGATATTTCACTGTTTCGGGTGCGGTCAGAGCGGGGATGTCTTTACCTTTATAATGCGGATGGAGGGGTTGGATTTCCCCGAGGCCCTTAGGAGGCTTGCCGAACGGAGTAATGTTAAGCTTGAGTATACGGAGTCGGCGAAAAAACAGAAGAAACTAAGCGACGAAATATACGAGCTGAACACCCGCGCCGCTTCCTTCTACCAAAAATGCCTGGCCGGGCGTATAGGATCCCGGGCCATGGAATACTTGATTTCTAGAGGTATAACTAAAGATGAGATAGAGAAATTCAGTATAGGGTACGCTCCCGCCGGAAGTATGCTTTTGAAGAACGCCCGCGAAAAATCCGTTCCATTGAAGCTCCTTGAAACCGCAGACCTTGTTTCAAGAAACTCCTCGGGGGATACTTACGATAAATTCCGGGACCGTATAATCTTTCCTATTCATGATTCAAGGGGCAGGATCGCAGGTTTCGGGGCAAGATCGCTTGACGAGAATACGCTTCCCAAGTACATAAACACTTCCCAGAACGCCGTTTTCGAGAAAAGGAAACTGCTTTACGGTCTCTATTTTTCCAGGGAGGAGATAAGAAAGAAGAACCGGGTGGTTATCCTTGAAGGGTATACGGATGTGATAGCCGCTCACAGGTCCGGTTTCGGAGAGGCTGTAGCCTCTCTCGGGACCTCTCTTACATCCGAGCATGTCTACAGCATACGGCGTCTTGCAGGCGAGGCGATACTTGCGTTTGATTCAGATGAGGCCGGAGCAAAGGCCACTTCCAGGGGGCTGGATGCCGTGCTCGGGTCTGATATGCCGGCCAGGGTTATGGTTCTTCCTGAAGACTCCGATCCCGAAGATATAATAAGAAAAGCCCCTGAAAAGTTCGCTCTGCTTTTAGATTCGGCTCTTCCTTTCATAGAATGGAAACTGGAGTATTCCCTCAGTTCTGTAAGCGGTATAAAAGATTCCTCAGTTCGCAAATCAAGGACTGTAAGGGAGATGGTTCCGGTCTTAAGCGCCGTCTCCGACCCGGTCCGCAGGTCCGATGCTGTCAGGCTTGTCTCAGAGAGGCTGGAGGTTTCTGAGTCTGCTGTGATGCAGGAGTTGAAAAGGCACTCAAGGGGCGCTCCATCTTACGTTGAGGAGACTTTTGAACCGGAGAGAGCCTCCCGGGGGGAAAAAATAGCCAGAGAGATACTCCATGTTCTTACCATTCATCCGGAGTTTACGGGGCGGGTTTCCGGGTTTATCGCTTCTGAATCCTTTGATGAGCCGGGATTTTACTCGCGGATGCTGAAAGATTATGTGGAAGTATATAAGTCGGATATTCATAAAATGATGCGTGAACAGGGAGATCGGGAAAAGAAAGCCCTTGCCCGTCTTACGGTAGCCGGTCTGAGCTGTGATGACCCGGGTGAGTACATAGAATCGCTTAAGGAGAACTTAGAACGTTATATACTTGAGAAGAGGTACGGCCGGGTAGCCCTTGAAATGAAGAAGCTTATTGATTTGGATAAACCTGTAGATGAAAAGATAAGAAAAGAATTTGCAAGGCTCGCAAAAATATTAAAAAGCACAGGCGGAAAAACCGGGGTAAGGTATTAAAACAGGAGGCTGATTTAATTGGAGGATATAGAGAAACTTGTAACTAAAGGCGTAAAGAGCGGGATACTTACATACCAGGAGATAAACGAGCACCTGGATGAGGAGAACCTGGATCCCAGCGATGTGGATAAGCTTTTTGAGAAGCTTGAATCCGCCAAGATAAATGTTATTGACGGCCGGAAACGCGAGAGACTTGATGATAAGAAGGACTCTTCCGGGGTAAAAAGCGTTCCACCTCCCGCGCTTACATCTACAGATTCAATAAAAATGTACCTGAGCGAGATGGGTAAAGAACCGCTTCTGACCAGGACCCAGGAGATGTACCTTGCCAAGAATATTCAGGAAAACGAGCAGGCCCTTATCCGCCTGGTTCTGGGGACACCTGTAGGGATAGAGGAGTTCAAGAAGATTGCCGAAGATCTCAGGGAAGGGCGCATATCCCCGAGAGATATAATGAAGAGGGGGAGAAAGACAAAACGCATTCTTGAAAAGATGAAGGCAAGTGTAAACGACTCCTACAATGAAGTTAAAAGACGCCAGCGCAAGATCGAGAGGCGGAAGAGTAAACTCTCCTCCGGGAAGCTTTCCAGGGAATCAAAGGAACGTCTCAAGCAGGAGATTGAAGATGAGTACGGGGCCATAGTTGAGGCGATCCTGCGCCTGGATTTGAGGAAAAGCAGGATCAAGGATATTATTGAGGTATTTAAGAGGGAAGCCGACCCCATATACCGGCTGGACAGGAGGATGGGGAGAGTTTTAAGCTGCGCGCGGCTCAGTTACAGGGAGCTTGACAGGCTTTACGGCAGGCTCAGAAGCGGGTCTATAGGTGTGGAGGAGTTTAAAGAAAAAACCGGCTTATCTCCCGAGCGAATGAAAAAGTTAAAAGAGGAGACAAGGAGTATAAAACTCAGTATGGCCGGGCATACGAGAAAGCTTGACCTTGATGTTGAGACAGCCCGTAATACCATACGCCGGGTATACGAGCACGAGAAAGAGATAAACGAGGGGAAAATGAACCTTGTCAGGGCAAACCTCAGGCTTGTTGTATCCATAGCGAAAAAGAACACAAACCCCACGCTCTCCCTTCTTGACCTTATACAGGAAGGGTCGATAGGGATGATGAAGGCTGTGGATAAATTCAAGTATAAGAAAGGGTTCAAGTTCTCAACCTACGCGACGTGGTGGATCCGTCAGTCTATAAACAGGGCCATAGCCGACCAGGCAAGGACGATAAGGATCCCTGTTCATATGAAGGAGATTATGAATAAGATATCCAAGGTTTCCCGGCTCTGGCGTCAGAAATACGGGAGAAACCCCACTATAGAAGAGTACGCCTCAGCCCTGAGGATAGAGCCCGATAAGATCAGAAGGATAATGGAAATAAGACAGAAACCCATTTCTCTTGATACCCCGATAGGAGATGATGATGACAGCCGGCTTGAGGATTTTATAGAAGACCGGGACGGTCCTACGCCTGACAACGCCACGATGCAGTCTCTGAGGCGCAAGGAAATCGATATGGTTCTTGATACTCTTAAGGAGAGGGAAGCAAAGATTATAAAACTCCGTTTCGGACTGGAAGGAGGGTATCCCCGGACCCTGGAGGAGGTCGGCAGGATATTCGGAGTTACCCGTGAAAGAGTAAGGCAGATTGAGGCAAAGGCCTTAAGGAAACTCAAGCACCCCTCCAGGAGCCGCCAGCTCAAGGCGTTTCTAAACCTTGAGGAATAAATCAGACTCTTATGTGGACAGCAACCTTAATCTGTTTTCTTATCCGGTTATAATTGCGCACATTGAAAAAGAGTTCTCTTTGTGTTAGCATTTTCAGAACGCGGGTACAGAAATCTTAAAAATATTCTTATGAGGTTTCCCGCAGAAATAGTTGAAAACACAATGAGCCGAGAGCGGAAAAATTATGAAAATTTTTGTCCGTCCGGCGGCTGTAATAATATATGAGTAGAGAAGAATGAATATCCTGTCAGGGGGAAAGAAACTGATCGGCGTTGACTTAGGCGCAAGTTCGGTCAAGGCGCTTGAGCTTAAAAAAAAGTCCGGGAGCGGGCTCTCCGTATCCTGTTTCGGACAGGAGGATCTTGGTTTTGATATAGAGGAGAAATCACCTGAAGAGAAGAAACAGGCCTATGTGAAAGCGCTTAAGAAGGTTATATCCTCCTGTAAGTTCAGCACAAAGAACGCCGCTATCTCAATCTCCGGAAACTCAGTAATAGTTCGTTTTGTCAGGTTTCCTAAGATGACCCCCGATGAACTTGAGAAATCCCTTCAGTTTGAAGCCGAACCTCATATTCCCTTTGATATATCTGAGGTGGATATGGATACCCAGATAATAGGGGATGTGGAGGAGGATGGACAGGTAAAGATGGAGACGGTTCTTGTAGCCAGCAAAAAAGAAACCATAAAAGAGAAGATAGAGATCATTGAGCTTGCCGGTCTTATCCCGGCTGTTGTGGATATAGATGCTTTCGCCGTGGGAAACGTTTACGAGGCGCTTGAGAGCGAGGCTTCAGGTATCGCCGCAATGCTGGTGGATATAGGGGCCTCAACCACAAACATCAGTATTACGGACAGAGGTATAGCAAAAGTTGTAAGGGATCTTAACGTTGCCGGAAGCAGTTTTACCAAAGCTATCCAGAACGCTTTTATGGCCGAAACCGGGCAGGCCGAGGAACTTAAAAAAAGGTACGGCCTTACAGGGGGAAAGGAGCTCCCGGAAGGCGAAGACGGGGAAGACGGAAAGGGAGAGAAGGTATCTGAAGTCTTGGCAGTATCCGTGGGGGAGCTTATATCCGAAATAGAAAGGTCTGTGGATTTTTTTGCCAGTCAGAGCACAACGGAGAACAGGGCCGTTGAGAAAATTATACTCTCCGGGGGAGGGGCTTCCCTCAAGGGCCTTAAAGAGCTTGTAGGTTCCAGACTTAACCTCCCTGTTGAAATTATGAGCCCTTTTGAATCCCGGGACCTGGTAGGGAATGCAAACATGCCCTCACTGAACCTGGTAACGGGACTTGCAATGAGATGGGCAGATGACAGCGGCTGAGGTAATATGAGATGATACGGATAAACCTTCTTCCCGATGAATATAAGAAGAAAGCCGCCCTCCGCCGCCGGGTTATGCTTCTGGCAGGCGCGGGTATACTTCTCGTCGCCGGTTTTGCGGGTGTTTTTATAATGAGAACGGCCCGCCTGGCCGAACTCAACAGAATGATAAGGGAAGTTGAGAGGGACCTTGCCCAGCTGAGGCCGGTAGTGGAAAGGGTGGATGCCATAAGTTCCAGCAAGGCTGAACTAAATAAGAAGATTCGGATCATTGGGGAGCTTATGGAAACCCGGGTTTTTTACCCGGTTCTTATGGAAGACCTGGCCCGGATTTTCCCCGAACGGGTCTGGCTGAAATCATTTTCTTCAAGTGGCTCTTATGATAATATGCGTCTGGATCTTTCACTGGAAGCCCATGATAATTACGCCGTGGCGGACTTTCTCAACGCGCTGGAGAGTTCCCGCCGGTTTTCGGGTATAAGCTTCTCCGGGATAGTAACAGAGCCTTATAATGATACTTATATAAGAATATTTACGGTAAGGTGTGTGTATTCGCCGTCCGGTGGTTCTAAGGAGGACCTCTGATGGCGCAGAAGAAGGAGGTTCCCCGTCAGCAGAAAATCGCGCTTGGGGTGCTGGCGCTTATAGGCCTTTATATGCTCTACTCAAATTACTACGCTCCGCTTAGCGGAGATATAAGAAGAGCGGAGGATACGCTCCGGGAAAAACGCGACCGGCTGGCCGATATGCGGGTTAAAGCTGCGGATATAGGGGTGTTGGAGAAAGAACTTGAAATGCTTAAATCCCAGCTGTCTGAGACAGAGGAGCAGCTCCCACAGACAGAGGAGCTCCCGGGATTTATCAGGCTGATAACCCGGACCGCTTCAAAGTACGGGATGGATATCCAGGTTCTTTCCATGGCCGGGGTGAGCTCAGAGGAGCATTACAATGAGCACAGGTACGGGGTGGAGCTTACCTCCGATTACCATACCCTTGCTTCTTTTTTTGCAGAGGTCGGCGGTCTTGACAGGGTATTTAATATAAGGAATCTCTCGCTCGCACCTTCCGAAAACCCCGAAAACGGCGATCTTCTTCTTGACGCAAGCTTTATACTTGCAGCGTTTACATTTGAAAAACAATGAGATTGTATGCCTTTACTGTAACAGTTGCGGTTTTTATACTTTCCGGGTGCGGGTCCCAGGAATATGTTCCGCCTTCAAGAAGGCAGAGGGAAAGGGAACCCCAGGCTCCCGAAGAGATAAAACATATGACGGATTACTCATACGGAGGGAATATATACCGGGATCCTTTTCTCAGGCCCGGCGCCCGGAGGGTCCGCGCCAGGCCCGATGATGAGATACCCATACCCGATCCGGAGCAGCTTGCGGTCCGGGGAGTTTTTACTTCAGGGTCCGATAAATATGTTCTTCTCTCCGGTACGGTAGATGAGTATCTTATCAGGAACGGGCGCATATACGACAGCCGGGAGCGGGAGGTCCCCGGTATCGCGGCGGCTGTAAGGGAGGAGAGTATACTTCTCTTTACGGACAACGATACCGTCTATGAGTTTCCTGTGCCCGAGGAGTAAAGAAAATCTTCAAGGAGTTCAGATAATGATGAAAATACCGGTTATGACCTTTTTAATTATATGCCTGTTTTCGGGAGGTTCTTTAAGCGGGCCGGCCCCTGTTGAGAGTTTGACGGAGGTTGGAGTGGAAACCGTATCAGAAACCTCGGCACTCCTTTCTATTGAGTGTACGGGGGAGGTTAAGTACCATGTTTTCAGGGTTTCCGATCCGCCGCGTCTTGTTATAGAGATGGTTAATACCCGGCATAAGTGGGAGCAGAAACAGAAGCAGGCGTCTGATATTTTTATAAAGAGGGTCCGGTCAGGCCAGTACAGGAGCGAACCTGTAAATATAACCAGGGTAGTACTTGATATGGTTACCGATAAGTATGAGTATACTGATTCCCGGGAAGATAACCGCATAAAGGTAGGGCTTGAGCTTACCCCGGAAGGTATTGAAAAGCTGGTCAAAACGGAAGACCACGAAGAACCAGAGCCGGAAGAGGTCAGGAAACCACGCCCTCCAGCCCCTGAGTTAAAACCGAATATTCCTACCCCGGAACATAAGACGGCCCTAGATGAAATTGAAAGGAAAAAACAGGAAAGAAAACTCAGGGAGCGCGAGGTGCAGGAGCTTAAAGAGTTTATCAGGGAAAAAGATATCCTGGAAGAGGATGAGCCGGTTCCGGGGACTCTGGTGGGGAAACTAAGTGACGAGAAAGTGGAGTTTAATTTCCGGGCGGCGGATATAAGGGAAATACTCCGGACTTTTGCCCTGAAACTGGAGAAGAATATGATCACGGCTGATGATGTTACCGGCAATGTAAGCCTGCGGCTGAGAAACGTTCCGTTTGACGAGGCTTTCCAGATACTTCTTTCCCGTATGGACCTTGTCGCTATACAGAGGAGCCCCAACGTTATTGAGGTGATAAAATCAGAGAATATGCCTGTTGAACGGAAAACTTTTAACCTTATAAGCCGTTCGGCTACCGATATAAGCGAGACGCTTGATGAGCTTATGACACCCGCGGAAAAGGCCAATACTACTATAGCCGTTGACAGGACTTCCAACTCGCTTGTTATAACCGCTACGCCGGCTGTACTGAGAAAGCTTGACGTTCTTATAAAGCAGATGGATATAAAGTCCCCGCAGATCAAGATCAAGGCCAGGATCATAGAAATAATGGACAGCCTTGATTCCAGGAAAGGGGTGAGCTGGCTGAGTTCCATCCCCTGGAGGCAGGAGGGAGATACGGAGTATTCCGGCCTGGCGGGAATGAACGTGGACAGTTTCAGGCTTGAGTGGGATGATACTCAGCAGAGGATGGTCCCGGGTGAGCCTGTTATTCCCGGCGATTCCGGGGTTATGGAGGTCTCGGCCATAATAGACGATATAAGCCTGAACGCCATACTTAGCCTCCTTGCCACGGAAACAAGGTCCAAGACCGTCTCCGAACCCAACATAATAACAGAGAATAACAGGGGCGCGAAAATACACGTTGGAAGAAACCTTCCGGTGCGGACAACCCGGACAGACGAAGTGGGGTATACCCAGACCGTGGAGTTTATTACCGAGGGAGTGACTCTTGATGTAACTCCCGTGGTCTCCCCGGGGAGCGATCAGATAGCCCTGGACCTCAATGTAAGCGTATCGGAGTTTGTAGGGTTCCAGGCGGATATGCCTATGACAATGGACCGTTCCGCCACAACCCAGGTAACCGTTGAGAGCGGAAAAACCATTGTAATAGGCGGGCTTATAAGAGAACGGATGTCTGATTCCGATACCGGCATTCCTCTTCTCAAGGATATCCCGCTTCTCGGATACCTATTCAAGAACAGGACCACCGGGAAAGAGAGAAACGAACTTTTAGTCTTCCTGACCCCGGAGATTGTGCAGGATTGATGACGGATAGGAAAGCCCTTGACGAAGTCAGGGAGCTTATCCGCCGGGGCAGGTCCAGGGAGGCCGTAAGGAGACTGAGAAAATCCGTATCCGGGACTGATGACCCGGAGGCCTGGTTTCTTTTATCCAGGGCATACTATAAAATAGGCGCGGAGGAAAACTCGCGCGCTTTTTTTATACTCTCAGAAGATTCAGCGGTAAAAGCCCTGAAATCCCGTCCCCGCGAAACCGCGTATAACGACCATCTTGTATCAGTCTCAAGACGCCTGGGAAAACTTGACTCCCTGAGCAGACGTTACAGGGAACTTCTGGAAAAGGAAGAAGATCCTTTCTATTCGGATATGCTTAAGAAGATAGCCGCAATAGGTATCGCGGCCATACCCGGTCCGGATAAGAAACGTAAAAAAAAGAGCCCTCTTATCAGGTTCGTGCTCAATTATTTTATTATGCCGTCCCTTGTCGCCACGGGTTTTTTTTCTCTATACAGCAGAAGGCACCGGTCCTTTTCGGCTCCCCTTCTTTTACTGTCGGGGGCTTATGTTCTTTACCGTATATTTTCAAGGCCCAGGAGTTCATCCGGGAAGGACTGGTGATAAACCGCAGGGGAAAAACTCAAGTGCCGCTGCTTCGTTGAAACAGGCACCAGATATTTATGCAGGATGTTGCAAAGGATAACAGACAGGCACGTTAATCCATCCGGGCATACCGGTCACCGGAGCCA
>SLGR01000005.1 GCA_007136585.1 Candidatus Sumerlaeota bacterium
CTGCGGAGGGGTAGCGGTAAGTTATGCCGCTACGGCGCTCGGAGCCTATCCGATAATACTTTTCGGGAGCCCGGAGCAGAAGAAAAAGTACCTCCCCGATATAGCCTCGGGAAAAAAACTCGCAGCTTTCGGCCTTACCGAACCAAATGCCGGAAGCGATGCCGGAGGTCTTGAGACAACCGCGGAAAAAGACGGGGACTCGTATATTGTAAACGGAAACAAAATATTTATCACAAACGGCGGTGTGGCGGATATCTATACGGTGCTGGCTATGACCGACCGCAGCAGGGGGGCCCGCGGGGCCTCGGTCCTTATAATAGAGAAGGGGACCGAGGGGTTTGATTTCGGGAAGGAAGAGGATAAGATGGGTATACGCGCCTCTGCCACAAGGGAGCTTATTTTCAGTGACTGCCGGGTTCCGTCCGAGAACCTTATAGCCAGGGAGGGTATGGGTTTTATCGTTGCCATGAAGACCTTTGATAACTCCCGCCCCGGGATAGGCGCCCAGGCTGTGGGGATCGCCCAGGGAGCCCTTAACGAGGCTGTTTCCTACGCTTCCGGCAGGATACAGTTCGGGCAGCCTGTATCTTCTTTTCAGGCTGTAAGGCATATGATTGCCGATATGGCCACAAAAGTTGAGGCGGCCCGCAACCTTGTCTACCGGGCCGCGGCGGTGGTTGATTCAGGAGTAAAGGATATCTCTAAAATAAGCGCGATGAGCAAGCTCTTTGCTTCGGAAGTCGCGATGGAGGTGACAACTAACGCGGTTCAGATTTTCGGAGGATACGGGTATATGAGAGAGTACCCGGCGGAAAAGTTCATGCGCGACGCAAAAATAACCCAGATATACGAAGGAACCAACCAGATACAGAGAGATGTTATCGGGCTTGAGACTGTTAAGGAAGCAAAGGCCAGGGAGAAGAAATGAAAATAGTCGTATGTATTAAGCAGGTTCCCGATACAACGGAAGTTAAGATAAACCCCGAGACCAATACACTTGTCAGGGAGGGGGTTGAATCTATAATAAATCCCTTTGATATGTACGCGCTGGAAGAGGGGATACGCATAAAAGAAAAGACAAACGGGGAGGTCATAGCCCTTTCAATGGGGCCTCCTCAGGCGGAGTCGGCCCTCAGGGATGCCATAGCTCTCGGATGCGACAGCGCGGTTCTTTTAACCGACCGGTCCTTTGCCGGTGCCGATACCTGGGCAACCTCCTATACCCTGGCAAGGGGGATACGCAGGATAGGGGAGGTGGACCTGCTTATATGCGGGAAACAGGCTATTGACGGGGATACCGCGCAGGTAGGCCCGGGAATAGCCCAGATGCTTGATATACCATGTATGACTTACGTTGGGGAAATAGATGAGATCACCCCCGAAAGTATAAAGGCCCGCAGGATGATGGAGGGGGGGTATCATCTTCTTGAGGGGCCTCTCCCCGCACTTATAACCGTAGTAAAGGAGATAAACGAGCCCAGACTTCCTTCCCTCAGGGGAAAGATGAGGGCCAGGAAAGAGGAGGTGCTCAAGTGGAACGCCGCCGATATAGCCTGTGAGTTAGACAGTATAGGCCAGGCCGGATCCCCCACGGTAGTGGAGAAAATATTCGCGCCTCCTGCAAGGGAGAAGGGTATGATACTGAAAGGGGAACCTGCCGATACTGCCTCCAGGCTCATCAGGGAACTTAAGGAAAAAGGGGTGCTGCTGTGAGTATAAGAGTTGATCTGGATAAATGTTCGGGGTGCGGGCTCTGCGTCAGTTCATGTCCGTTTGATGTAATAACTATCCGTTCTAGGCAGGAAGATAATAAGCCTCACCCCAGGTTTAAAAAGTATGCTGTTATAGAAGAGGGCTGCACCCTCTGCGGGGCCTGCGTAAGCGCCTGTCCGCTTGATGCCATAGAGATTAAGAAAGCGGAAAAGAAGGCCCGCGCGCCGGTATCGGAGTACACTGGTCTCTGGGTATTTGCCGAGCAGAAGGAAGGCGAGGTTCAGGAGGTGGCTCTGGAACTCCTGGGAAAGGGGAGAGAGCTTGCCGACAGGAGGGGGTGCGCCCTGAGCGCGGTGCTTCTTGGAAACGGCGTTGAAAAGGAGTGTGAAAAACTTATATTCCACGGGGCCGACAGGGTTTATCTTGTTGAGGACCCCGCCCTGGAGCATTTTACTGACGAACCTTATACCGAGGTGCTGACCGGGCTGATTGAAGAGGAAAAACCGGAGATGATACTTATGGGAGCCACTACCATAGGGCGGGCTTTTGCCTCAAGGGTAGCTGCCAGGATATGGACAGGGCTTACGGCGGATTGCACGGAGCTTGATATTGATTCCGAGAGAGGACTTCTGCTCCAGACCCGTCCTGCATTCGGCGGAAATATAATGGCTACCATCATCACGGAGAAACACAGGCCGCAGATGGCAACGGTTCGTCATAAGGTCTTTAAACCCCTGGAACCTGATACCTCAAGGAAAGGAGAGGTTCAGCGGAAAGATTTTAAAGGGAAGCTTTCCTCAAGGACCCGGATACTTGAGGTTATAAGGGATAAGACCCAGCAGGTGAACCTTACCGACGCCGATATAATAGTCTCAGGAGGGCGCGGAGTGGGTAAGCCGGAGAACTTCGCCCTGATTAACGAGTTCGCCGAAGTTCTCGGGGCCGCCGTTGGGGCCTCAAGGGCCGCGGTTGACTCCGGATGGATGCCGTATCCCCACCAGGTCGGACAGACCGGCAGGACCGTCGCTCCGAAACTTTACATAGCGGCCGGGATATCCGGGGCTATCCAGCACCAGGTAGGTATGCGTTCCTCTGATACCATAGTGGCTATAAACAAGGACCCCCATGCTCCCATATTTGATGTGGCGAATTACGGCATAGTAGGGGATATCTTTGAGGTTATTCCGGCTCTGATAAAGGAGCTTAAGAAAAAATAGCCCTGAGGCTGAGGGCAGGCTGGAATTAATATGAGGTTTAAAAAATGATGCTGAGAAGGTCCACAAAAAGGGCCATACGGGTTTTTGGAGTTCTGTTTATCCTTGCGGTTCTGATCTGGGGAGTGAGGGTTCTTACCGCTCCTTCCCCCCCGGCTTCCGAACTTCTTTCTCTTTTGCCTGAGACGGCCGGCGGAAGGAAAGCGGCCGCTGCCGTCGGGGCAAGGGATCTCCGTAGTCTTTACAGGTCTCTTAGAGGTACCGGGTTTCTTGAGGCGCTCAAAGGGTCGGCGGGATACTTGCAGGAAAATGATGCTCCGGATCCGCGAAAAATTTTAAGGGTTCTAGGACGCCCGGCCGCCGCGGCTTTTTACGGGGGAGGCAGGGGCCGGACTGACATACTTCTGGTCTCGGCCGTTAACGATCCCTCCGGCATACTCCGCCTTTTATACGGGAAAACAGAGAGCGCCGGGGAGAACGGGGAGTATCTCGGAGTTCCAGTAAAAAGCCTTTCAGAGAGGTGGTATTACGCTGTA
>SLGR01000253.1 GCA_007136585.1 Candidatus Sumerlaeota bacterium
GATATTGAAAGGATAGGGGACCATGCCGAGAATATAATCGATCTTGCCGAGAGGAAGAACTTCGGAAGGATAACTTTTTCCGGCCAGGCTCAGAAGGAGCTTGAGGTGATGTGGGAAAAAATTTCCATTATGCTGGAGAGGACTTCCCGGGTATTTAAAGAAGAGGATACCTCCAGCGCGGAAGAGATCCTTGAGCTGGAAGAAGAGGTTAACTCTCTTCAGAAAAAATTCAAGGAAAACCATATCCATCGTCTTAATGAAAAAACCTGTGATATAAAGACCGGGATTATTTTTGTGGAGCTTATAGATAATCTGGAGAAAGTGGGGGACCACCTGGCAAATATCGCCGAAGGGATAAAGGGGAATATGCACTGGCGCCGCCGGCGCGCGGAAGCGGCGGTCAGTTCTCCGGGGTCCGCCGGCTGATTGTGCATTCGCGCTGCCGCTAATTAACTTTGAACCCCTTCTTGTAAAGGTTCAGTATATTACCGGTATTTTATGAGAATTGGTTTTGATTTTTCAGTTAAAATAGTTTATTATTTTACCGGTTACCCTCACATTTAGCCGGCAGGTTCAGTAATTTAAGATGAAACGCATATTGAGAGCAAAATTACCAGAATTTAAAACGCCGCGGGTTCTATGGCGGAAAACGCTAAACGAAACCCTGCTTCGGCAGCGGGTCTTATACGCCGCTGAAAAATCCGTCTCCGCGTTAAAAATGCTCGCAGTTATTTTTGTTTTCGGGTTTGCCGGATGCGGAGCCGGAGCCAGGAGAGAGCTTATAACTGATATAGAGGTGAAACAGGATAAGGTTCTTGAGTATTACAACCTGGGCGTATACCACCATAGAGAAGGAGATTACCTGGAAGCCAGAAGGTACTTCCAGGAAATGCTGATGGTTATGGGTGTGGATGCCAATGTCGATTTTGAGGATATATCGGAAAGAGAGGATTACAGGGAAGAGATAGTTCGGGAGTATATTTCGCGTCTTGAACCGAAACTTCTTGAGAGGAGTTCCAGTATCAAGATGCAGCTTGAAAGGGGCAGGGCTCTCTATGATGCCGGCCACTATAGAACCGCCCTGGAGTACTTTGCAAATATTCTGGTTATGTACCCTTCGCATACCGAAGCCATAGAGTACTCCCTGCTGGCCCGCAGGAGACTCCGGGAAGAGGAAGAGCGCATAGAGGAGGAGAGGGCCCGGAGGGAGGCGGAGCGTCAGGAAAGAGAGATCTCGGAACTCTACGAGACCGGGCTCAGGATGTATGAGGAAGGCAACCTTGTAAGGGCCAGGGAGGAGCTGGAGGAGGTTCTCAGGAGAGATCCCCAGTACAGGGAGGCAGAGGAATATTACAGTGAGATCGGGGAGATACTTCAGGATACGGCTGACAGCAAGTACCGCAGGGGACTTGAAGAATATTCCGCTGGACAGGTTGAGAACGCCATTTCCCTGTGGAAGGAAGCCCTGAGGCTTGTACCCGGGCACTCCCGTTCACACCGGGCCCTGGAAAGAGCCAGGATGAGGCTGGAATAATGAAGCTCAGGCAGCAGTTCAGCATATACTCGGGGCTTCTTGTTATAGCCATAATTATAAGTATCTTCACGGCCTTTATAGTACACGAAAAGCGCCTTCTTACCGATATAATGCGTGACCGGGAGGATATGATTTTCAGCGGGTTCTCCGAGATGGCCCGGGAATCGCTGGGTCTGGATGATGAGCTTCTCCTTTTAAACTATATAAACACCACAAAGAGGCTGAACCGCAACATTGAGTATATGGTCTTTAACAGCGCCGAGGGGTATGTGCTCGGAAACAGGGACGAGTTTGTACCCGAGGCCGAACAGGATGGCGCGGAAATAATGTACAGTTCACCTGATGGGGTAAGGATAAGGGATCTCTCGGAAGCCGTGAATATCTCCGGCAGGCTTGCCGGGACGGTCCAGATAGGGTATTCCCAGGATGTCCTTGACGAGGAAGTCGCGGCCGCTCTCCGGGAGACCATAGGCAACATACTCCTTATTGCCCTTGTAGCGCTTTTTCTGAGCCTTCTGGCTTCTCTGCTTCTTTCATATAAGCTTTCCAGCCCCATAAAAAAACTTGCCGTTGGAGCTTCGCTTATTGGAGAGGGTGACCTTGACCAGAGAATAAGTATCCGGGGCCCTGATGAACTTAACGAGCTTGCCTCCGAGTTCAACTCAATGGCCCTGAAGCTGAAAGAACTTGATGAGATGAAGGATCACTTCATCTCCAGTGTTACCCATGAACTCAAGTCCCCTCTTTCCTATATTAAGGGGTATATAGGACTGTTTCTTTCAGAGAACCGGGATAACCTCAGCGGCGAGCATATGGAGTATTTTGATATAATAAATAGAAATATCACCCGCCTCTCGGGTTTTATTACTGATGTCCTTGACCTTGCAAAACTTAAAAGCGGCCAGATGCAGCTGAATCAGGGTCCGAGCCCGGTAAAGGATATGGCTCAGGAGGCCGTCTCTTTCTGCAGCCAGCCGGCATCGGAAGAGGGGATATCGGTGATGGCCCGGGTCCCGGAAGGGATATCCGATGCCTGGTGCGACCGGGAAAAGATAACCCAGGTACTTCATAACCTTGTAGGTAACGCCCTTAAGTTTACACCGGAAGGAGGAAGCATAACAATAGCCGCAGAGGAGGCAGAAGATAAGATCCGGGTGAGTGTAGAGGATACCGGGATCGGGATACCTGAGGATAAGCTTGATGCTGTGTTTGAAAAGTTCCAGCAGGTAAAAGAGAATACCGATAAGGTTAATAACGCGAAAGGAACGGGGCTCGGTCTGGTTATTGTAAAGGGAATAGTTGAAGCTCACGGAGAAAGTATAAGGGTGGAGAGCCGCCTTAATGAGGGGACGAGCTTTATTTTTACTCTGAGGAAGGCCGGAGAGAACGGGGATGAAGATGAACAGGCTGATACTGGTTAATGATAACAGTAGATCGGCCGCTGAACTCAGGGAGCTTCTTGAAAAGAGAGGGTACAGGCTGAGTCTGGCCGGGTCACCCGAAGAAGTCATAAACGCGGCCGCCGGAGTAGAGGCGGTGATTTTAGTTTCATCCGAGTACCTTGAAAGCAGCGGGGAGGCTCTTATTCGAAAGATAAAAAACGATCCTGTTGCGGGAGGTCTTCCCATAGCGGTTTTTTCCACTTCCCCTGAAAGCGGAACCGGGCGGGCAACTTTAAAGGCTTTAGGGGGCGGGGATTTCCCGGGGTTTGAGCACTTAAGGGCCGGGATCGAGAAAGCTCTTGATGTATCCGGTTCCGGTAAAGATAGAAAAAAAATCCTGCTTGTAGATGATGAGAAGGAGATGGCCCTGCTTATCAAGAAAAGGCTGCAGGCGCATAGCTTTGAAGTAAATTGCGCTTACAGCGGCAGGGAGGGGATTAAGAAGGCGGCTGAGGCAAAGCCGAACCTTA
>SLGR01000150.1 GCA_007136585.1 Candidatus Sumerlaeota bacterium
GTCTTGCTCTTAATATTCCTCTGCGCCCCCATACTGTTGAGGTCCGGGCGGACGGTTATGAGACGCGTGCGTATGAATACAGCAACCCCGTTCCGGGAGACGAGATTTCAATAACGGTCAGGGAGGATACCGAGGTCCGGACGGAGCCGGTTCCCGATGCCGTGGCAAGGGACCCGGGGGATCCTGAAGGGTACGCTGAACTTATTATAGACACGCGTCCTAATTTTCCGGGCGCTGTCATTTATCTTGACGGGGAGGAGATAGGCGAGACGGTAAGGAGAATATCGGATGTGCCGGCCGGAAATCGCGATATAGCCATAGAGCATCCGTTTACAGGAAGGGTTGAGTCTGCGGTCAGTGTGGAACCCGGGCAGAGGCACATAATAAACTTCAACAGAAGAGGAGAGGCGGTAATAAGATGATAAAAATTAAAGCAATTATTAGACCGGCGGCGGTTGCAGCGGCAGTTTTTACGGTACTGGCGGCCGGGGCCGCCGCTTCGGATTTTCCGGTTTTTTACAACGAAGGAGTTGAAAGGATCCAGGAGACCGAGTACAGGGACGGAAGACGTCAGCTGATGAGGATAATTGAAGCCGGTAACGCTCCGGTTGAACTAAGGTTCAAGGCGGCGCTCTGGTCTGCCCACTCCTATCTTGAAGAAGACAGAAGACGTGACGCTGCCGAGGTGCTGGATAAAATATTTGATATTGAAGGACATGAGAAAAGCGAAGAAGAGGTTCTGGAAGAACTCGATGAACTTAGAGGAGCCGTAAGGCTTTACACCAGGCAGAAACGGGCCCGGGAAAGAGACCGGGAAAGCCGTATTAGAAATCTTGAAAGAAATCTAAGGAGAGCCAAAGACCTTATGGAAGCAGGCAGGATCCGCGAGGCCTCTGAGATCGCGCAGTCGGCTCTTGAGATTGACCCGGAAAGTGAAGAAGCGAAGGAGATTATCAGCAAGACAGAGAGTTTAACCAGGGAAATTGAAGAAAAAATTCCCGGTATTGAGTCACTTATAGAGGCGGGAGATTTTACGGAAGCAAGGCTCGGGATAAACGATCTGCTGGAGCTTGCCAGCGACCATGAGCGACTTAACGAGCTTGATGAAAAGGTCAAGGCTGAAGAGGTTAAAGCCCTGAGGATGTACGAAGAAGTTGAACGCAAGCTGGATAGGGCTTTTGAATTTTTTTCCGAAAGGAGATATGATCGGGCCGAGGAAGAGCTTAATGCCGTGCTTGAGTATGCTGAAGACGAGCGTATCGCTGCCCACGTTCAGCGCCTCCGTGAGGAAAAACAGGAACGTGCCGGGAAACCGGAACTTGAAGAAAACCCCGCGGAACTCCTTGAAACCGCCGCGGACGAGATTGAGGAGTATGAAATGAGCAGCGCCCTGCAGAAACTTGAAAGACTGCTGGGCAGCTCCGGGGTTCCCGGTTTTATAAGGTACCAGGCATATTTTATGAGAGGTTTTGTTTATGATTTTAATGATGAGAAGGATTCGGCGAAGGAAAATTTTCTTGAGCTTGTAAGAAGCGGGCTTCACCTTGAGTATAATATTACCGAACTTCCTGAGAGCCTGGCGCAGAACTATCCGCTTATTGAGATATACAACCAGGCCCGCCGCCGACATGAGAGAGAAAGGGAAATAAAATATTACGAAAGTATCGCCTCCCTGATAGAAGAAGCCGGTAACCTGGCTGATGAAATACAGTTCATTAGGGAGATCCGCATAGAAACCCAGAGGGATTTTATTGATTACGTATACGAAAGATCCAGGTATGCGTACAAGAGTGGAGATTACGCTAACGCGGCCAGAAAGGCCGACCAGGTATTGCGTCTTAACCCTTCCAATCACCTGGCAAAATACATATACGACTCTTCTATGGAGAGGCTTTCCTCAATTCTTGGACATGCGGGAAGAAGAGAGAATGATATCCTGCGCCAGGCCGTGGAGAGATATGTGGCGGGTAATTTTACGGCAGCGGCCCGTAGATTCAGAAGGATAAGGGATACGGCCCCTGCTGAACTTGATATTCTGATAGCCCAGTGCGAGATTCAACATACGCTTGAAAACAGCAGACGGAGATCCGCAAGGCTTCTTCGTGAGGCCGATACCGCGCTCAGAAGGCATTATTACGATGAGGCTCTGGAGAAAGCGATGGTAGCGCTCTCGCTGGATGATTATAATCTTGATGCCGCGGTGCTTATTGAAGAGCTAAGATATCTCAGAAGCCGGGAATGAATTTAAAAGGATCCGGCTTATATATCATACTGTTGATTTCCGCCGCTTTCCTTACGTATTTTAATACGCTGGCCGGGGAGTTCACAACTGAAGACCATTACATTATTACCGGAAACCCCTTTATAGGGGATTTCAGAAACGCTCCGGTTCTTTTTGACTTGAGGAATCTATTTAACCCTGTTCCTATCACAGTCGGGGCGCGTCCCATGACGGTCTTTTCCCTTATGGCTGACCATGTTTTTTGGGGTGAAAATCCACGTGGCTACAGGTTTACAAATATAATTCTTCATTCCGTATGCGGAATCTTAGTCTTCCTAACTCTGGGAGCTATGAAAATAAGCCGGGAGGTCTCATTCCTGGGGGCTCTTATTTTTACACTACACCCTATTAACGCAGAGGTAGTGAATGTTCCCGGATTCCGCGGCGAGCTCCTGGTGACGGCATTTTACCTCTCCTGTTTTATTATTCTGCTGTATCTTTTTAATAACAGGGTGAGTGTGAAGAAAACTGCGCTTTTAGGTATATTATCTGCTGTTTTCCTTCTGTTTGCCCTTACCGCAAAAGAAATCGCGGCAACTTTTCCCGTACTTTTTCTTGTGCTTCTGGCGCTGAAACCCGGGAAAAATTTAAAGTTAAATCCCGTTCTGAAGCCGTTGGGAGGAGGGCTTCTGGTATCTTCCTTCTTATACGTTATTTTTTTTTGGATGCGGAGGTACTCTTATAACATGTTTCAGACAGTTTTTGTCAGCATACCCGGAGGGGTTCGGCCTTTTGACTCCCTGCTTGCTTATTTCAATACGATATTTGTAACTTTTTATATGTACATGCGGAATATATTTTTTCCGTTTTTCCTGAGTTATGAATACCAGATAACCATAGATAGAATTACCGCAGCTTCTGTATTCGGGGCTCTTGCTGCGGCGGCAGTAATATTTATTCTTTTCAAGACCACCGACAGAAAGCTTAAGATATCACTGCTCTTCTTCATAATAACCTACCTTCCGGTCAGTAATATAATTCCTCTCCATAATACCCTTTCCGACAGATATATGTACCTTCCTTTAGCCGGCGCGGTATACGCGGTTTTCCGGCTTGCGGCCCTGCTATCGGGTCCTGTTGTGAAAAAGCTCAGGTTTCTGATTCCCGGAGTTCGTCCGGGGTACCTTGCAGTCTTATTCTTTATTGTGCTTTTAAACGGACTGACTTTTAACAGAAATTTCCGGTTTCTGAATACCCTGGGTCTATACGAACATTCCTATAAACATGCTCCTCAAAACCCCCGGGCGGGGTATAACCTGGGCCTTGCATATTCGGAAAACGGTCTTTACGAAGATTCTAACAGGGTTCTTTTTGAGCTTAATGACAGGAATCCGCGTTACGCGGCGCCCCGGGTATGGCATATACTGGCCAGAAATTTTCTTATGATGGGTAATCCTGAAAAAAGCGCCTCTTATCTTAAAAAAACAGCGCTCTTAAACCCCACAAGAGAAATTATTGATGAACTGAGGTTTGTCCTGGAAACGGGGGGATTGAAACAATTGTAGTTAAGTTAATGTTGTAAAGGTGGAGTAAAAATGCAAAACACAGACAAGTATCTTAAGGAACTGCTGGTATTAATGAGACAGAAATTTGCCTCGGATCTGCACCTTTCAGTAGGAACTCCGCCCTATATAAGGGTGGACGGGGAACTCAGCCCGCTGACTTTCCCTCCCTTGACGGAAGAAGAATGCAAAAGGATGCTTTACAGCATAATGTCCCGGGAGCTTCTGAGGAAGTTTACATCCAACAAGGTTGTTGATTTTTCCCACGGAGACGAGGAAGCCGGGCGTTTCCGGGTAAATATATACAAGCAGAGGAACACGATGGCTGCCGCTATCAGGACAGTATCCGATGAAATCCCCAGCATGGAAGATCTCGGGCTTCCATCCGATGTTATTCAGTCTCTATGCAACCGTCCCAACGGACTTATTCTCGTTTCCGGTCCGACCGGAAGCGGTAAAACCACCTCTCTTGCTTCAATGATAAATTACATAAACCATACCAGGAGGAGTCATATACTTACAATAGAGGATCCCATTGAGTATGTCCATAAGAATGATAACAGCCTTATCCACCAGAGAGAGGTCGGGATTGATACCCTGAGTTTCAGTAACGCTCTGAAATTCGGGCTGCGGGAGGATCCCGATGTCGTTCTGATAGGAGAGCTTAGGGATCTTGAGACAATACATTCGGCTATAACGATGGCCGAGACCGGACATCTCATATTTTCCACGCTCCATACTGGAGAAACTTCGGAATCGCTCCAGCGTATGATCAATGTTTTTCCGGCCGAACAGCAGCAGCAGATAGCTATCCAGCTTTCATTTACCCTGGTGGGGGTTATAAACCAGCAGCTGCTGCCCCTGAAAGATGGCCCGGGAAGGGTTCTGGCTACCGAGGTTATGGTAGCCACCCCTGCAGTCAAGAACGTAATAAGAGAGAAGAAACTGGAAAGTGTCTATTCGCATATACAGATAGGCAGCCAGTACGGTATGAAAACAATGAACCAGTCTTTGTACGAGCTTGCAAGGTCAGGGAAAGTAACGAAGGAGACGGCGCTCTCAAGGTCTTCAAGAATAAAGGAGCTCGGAAAGCTTATTGAGAAAGCCTGAGAGTAAAGCTTAAATGGGAGAATCAGACAGGATTAGATAACTATGAAAACTTTTATTTATAAAGCCAGGGATCCCGGCGGGAACCTGGTAAAGGGTAATATGGAAGCGGCTTCACAGAAGGATGTCGCCAGGGCCCTTAATGAGGAAAACCTCATAGCTGTTCAGATATCTGAATACAAGGGAAGAAGACTGAAAAAGAAGAAAAAAAAGTCTGTAGCCCTTACAGGCAGGGTAAAGGATAAGGATATAGCCGTATTCTGCCGGCAGCTCTCAACGATGATAACCTCGGGAGTGAGCGTGGCTGAGTCACTTGAGGACCTCTCGCATACTCTTGATAACCCCAAGCTGCGGAAAGCGCTGGCAAAAATACTTGAATCCGTGAGGTCCGGGAGTTCCCTCTCGGACGGGTTTGCCCAGTACCCGCAGTTTTTCAGCAACCTCTTCGTTCATATGACAAGAGCCGGCGAGGAAAGCGGAAACCTCGGGCTGGTGCTGCGGGATATGTCGGAGTACCTGGAGAAGAAGGTCAAGCTGGCGGGTCAGCTTAGGTCGGCCAGTATGTACCCGATGTTTGTGGCGGGATTTTTTCTGCTCATAATTACGGCCCTGGTGCTTTTTCTTATTCCCCAGTTTACCCAGCTTTTTGCCTCCCTGGGGGCCGAGCTTCCTCTCCCTACCAGAATAGTAATGAGGATTAGCGAGATTCTGGTGCGGAACGCTCCGCTGCTGTTTATTTTACTGGTGCTCCTGGGCTTCGGCGTAAGTATTTTCTATAAGACCCTTCCGGGACGGTTTATTATAGATTCTCTGAAGCTGAGAGTCCCCATTTTCGGGAATTTGTACCTTAAGATATCGCTTGCGCGGTTTTTTCAGACACTGGCCACATTGCTTAAAAGCGGTGTTGACGTTGTATCTTCCCTTGATATAGCCTCAAAGGTTGTAAATAACGCCGTGATTGAGGGGAAGGCTAAGAAAATAAGAAAAGGGGTGATAGAAGGGTCAAGTTTCTCCGAGGAACTGAAAAAAGGCAGGCTTTTTCCGCCTATAACCGTGAGTATGACAGCTGTCGGAGAGAAATCTGGTTCCATTGACCGGATGCTCTTAAAAGTATCCGATTACTTTACCGATGAGGTTGATACGGAGGTGGAAGGGCTCAGTTCCCTCCTTGAGCCTGTTCTTATTATATCCCTGGGGCTGGTAGTGGGGATATTTGTTGTTACTATGTACCTGCCGATATTCCAGATGGCGGGAGCCCTGATGGGAGGGTACTGATACGGGTAGCGTATCCGGGGGAGAGCCATGAAAAAAACAAGAGCTGATCTGAAGCGCGAGAACAGTGGGTTTGTCCTTCCGGCCGTAATAACAGCGGTAATAATCCTGACACTGACGGGTCTTGCCTTTGTGTATATGTCGGAAACAAGGAGAATAGAAGTCAATAACCGGATCGCCGCCGCCAGGGCTTTCTGGCTGGCGGAGGCGGGGCTGGAGAGGGGAAAGAGGCTTCTTATAAATGAGTTTTCCTTAAGCGGAACCTGGGTCGGGCTGGACGAGATCTCGGGGTATGAGATAGAAAACGGTCCCGATAACGATGAGTTTTACTCTTTCATACCCCCGGAGGAGCTTGGAAACGGAACCTACGAGGTCTCATTGAGAAATATCCCTGACGGAACGGGAGGTTCTGTATCATACCTTATAACCGTAAGATCCACCGGGGAATCGGGCGGGGTCAGAAGAACAGTTGAGTCCGAGATAGAGGCGGTTGATTTTGCTCCCGGGGAGTCCTCCATATTCGGCGCCGGAGCCGCCGGGAACCCCCTGACCGGAAACGTAATTTTGTGCGGTTCCATATACGTGGGCGGAGAGGGGTACGGGGAGGATGATGTGGTATTGGTTATCGGCGGAAATGCCCGTATATTAAACCATTACGAAAATATAGGAAATACGAATTACATAAAGAATCATATCCCGGAACCTCCTACGGTATTATATAACGGCGTTCCGGTAAAGACTCTCAGGTCAAACGTCTGGGTAAGACGGGGAAAGGTTGAGATGAGCGGAACCGGAAGGATAGGCGCAGAGGGCACACCAGACGGCTTCAGGGGTAAGGTCGATGGAGTATACCTTCCCCGGGGGGAAGATGATTTAGTAAATGAGAGACACATTAATTCCGTCAGGGGGATAGGAAGAAGCACACTTTATGACCCCATAGAGTTTCCCGATTCTAACCAGTACAATCAGGAGTTCATCCAGAATCCGGGTACTGTGGTTATACCCGGCCACGTGACAATAAGGCCCGGAGAGATTGTTATTACTGAACTCTTTGATCCGGACTATGAATTTGATGAGGATTGTGTAGTTTTCAATATTGATGATTATGATAATTTAATTGTTAACGGCCGGGTTTTCGTGGAAGGGAACCTTACATTTGAAAGCATAGGCCCCGCCGCCCCCATCTGGTATTCTGGAAGAGGAACGATACTCGCAAACGGGACAGCGGAGATAAGAAACAGTATTGTTACCACTAATTTCCGCGTTACAAATATACTTGCCCTTATAACCGAGGGCGATATAAAATGGAACGCGCCTCATCTGGAAGTAATGGGAGTATTGTACTCGCACAGCGGTATAGAAGTATCCAATCCTGGTGGGAGGCTTGCCGGGTCAATAGGAACAAGCGGGGATTTTACTGTAAATAACCCTTTTACAATATACCAGGTCCCTAACCTCTCCGGACACCTCTCCCAGCACATAGTGGCTTACACGCACAGCTGGCGTCCTATGGCAAACAGCTGGAGACTGGTGACTGAATGATAAGGATGATGAAAGACCCCGGCCTGACTCTTTCGGAAGTTATAATCGGGCTGGTTATATTCAGTACAGTGGTTGTCTCGGGGCTTTATTTTTTTGTGACAGGCGCGGATTTCATTGAGAGGGCTTCAAGAAAAGAGACGGGTCTTAATATCGCTACGGCCCGTATTGAACGCCTGAGGGGAGATGATTACGAAGACGTGGAGACCTCGGGGCCGTTTAATTTAAACGTAAACGGTACGGAGTACCAGGTTTCCGTTACTGTGGCAGAGGATACATCTGAAAACCTTAAAGAGGTTAACGTGACGGTCAGCTTTGATGACGGCGGACGGGAAGTAACCCTGGACTCCATTATAATACATTAAAAGAATGTTTTTAAGTAAAGATAGCGGGTTTACCCTTACCGAGTTTCTGGTGGCTTTTCTTATAAGCACATTCATACTCGTAACCGTAGGAATCATCATAAGCGATGCTTTTGTTAGCTGGGGGCGCGGGGAAAGAAAAGTCGCGCTTGACAGGGAATCCGCTTACGCGGTTATGACTATAGAAAGAGTTGTGCGGGAAAGCTCTGATTCACAGGTATCTGAAGACGAATCCGCGCTTGAGTTATATCTGGGAGGAAATGAGACGGGACGGTTCTGGGTTGAGGACGAGACCCTGCGGGCAAGTTTCGGAGGCGGAGATGCTTTTAACCTTACGGAGGAACGGGTGGAAAATTTTATTTTCGCCCTTGATGAGGAGCAGAGGACTGTAACTATAACAGAACTTACTCTTTTTCGCGAGGAGGAGTCCGCCAGGAGGTTCCCGTATCTTTCTTCAACAGTCTCTTCTACGACGCGACACCGTATTGACTGGTAGGCGGAAGAGTTAAGTTTAAAAACAGCATAGGTGAAAAGTTGGGATGAAGGGTAGACAAAACAGTATGGAGTTTAAAAATGCCAATTTACGAATATGAAGCAAGAAACCGTTTCGGGGAGCTGGTAAAGGGCAGGAAAACAGCCGATACCCAAAAGGAGCTGGTTCAGGCGCTTTCGGATGAGAACCTTCTTGTGGTTCGTATTAACGAGGCAAAGACAAAGAAAGACTCTAAAGGGAAAAAAGAACCCGAGGGGCTTTTTGAGAGGGTAAGCGACAGGGATGTAGCTGTTTTCTGCCGCCAGTTCTCTACAATGATATCCGCCGGGGTGAGCGTTTCGGAAGCCCTGGATCAACTTTCAATGGCCATAGATAACAGTAAGCTGAAAAGGGTTCTCGGAGATGTTCTTGAGCAGGTTCAGACCGGTCACTCTCTCTCCGAATCATTTGCAAGGTACCCGTCGGTTTTCAGCGGTCTCTTTACTCAAATGATATCGGCTGCGGAAGAGAGCGGACAGCTCTCAGATACCCTCAGCGAACTGGCAGAATACCTGGAAAAGAAAGTAAAACTGAGAAACCAGCTCCGGTCTGCAAGTATGTATCCTATTTTCATAGGACTTTTCTTTGTAGCCGTACTTTTCGGAATCATTTTTTTCCTGATACCCCGTTTCAGGGAACTATTTGACTCTCTTGGCGGAACCCTGCCGGCAACAACCCAGGCGGTGGTATCGGTAAGTGATTTTATGATAGGTAATTTTCTTCTTCTTTTCGGGTTAGCGGCCGTTTTGATAGCAGCCCTGGTAATGGGAGGCAGAACAAAGAAGGGCCGGACTTTCATAGATGCGGTTAAGCTCAAAGTTCCTATCTTTGGTGATATTGTCCTTAAGGTCATACTGGCCAGGTTTTTTCAGACCTTCGCTGCGCTGATGAAAAGCGGGGTTGATATAGTCGCTTCGCTTGATATAGCGGGAAAGGTTGCCCGCAACATAGGTGTTGAAGAGACGGTAATGAAAATGAAGTTTGGTATTGTGGAAGGGTCCAGCCTTTCCGATGAGATGGAGAAGAGCGATCTTTTCCCGTGGCTGGCGGTCTGTATGACCTCTGTCGGAGAAAAATCAGGATCTTTATATGAGATGCTGCTTAAAATATCGGAGTATTATACAGAGGAGGTTGACGCACAGATAGACGGGTTAAGCACCCTGATAGAACCCGTGATGATAATTACTCTCGGTCTTGTTGTCGGCTTTTTCGTTATAACAATGTACCTGCCGATTTTTCAGCTGGCCGGTGCCGTCATGACCGGCGGTTAGGGTAAGAGGATACCGAGTTAAGGTTACAAGGAGGTTTTAGTATGGGAAAAAATATACTGATAGCGGATGATAACGTCAAGTTCTGTAATTCAGCGGAAATGATTCTTAAGAAAGAAGGGTACGAGGTTGATACCGCCCATAACGGGGAAGAGGCCCTCAAGAAGATGAAGGATAAGAAATATGATGCCGTGCTGCTGGATATAATTATGCCCGTCCTTACCGGGCTGGATACCTGTCAGAAAATTAAAAAGGACAGAAAACTCCGGGATACCATCGTAATAATGCTCTCAGGAAATGTTACGGAGATAGAGATAAGTTTTGATTACGGAGCGGACGACTGTTTTCTCAAGCCCGTGGACTGGCAGAAGGTCCTTGAGAGAATGAGCTCCCTTATAAATTAATAAATATACCCGGTTTCCGCCCGGCCTGTACGCTATTGTCAGTTCCAAACCATTCAGTTAAAAACAAATGAACATCTTTTCATTAGTTAATTATACAGCGTTTATGCTGTATGTATGGCTCCTGGTATTTGTATTAAGGAAAAATCCCCGCTCAAGGCTCAATATCTCCTGCGCTCTTTTCATACTCTGCTTTGCAGTATGGAATTTCGGAGGGACCTTTATGAGGAGCGCTGAGAGCGCGAACCGGGCTATGATGTGGCAGAGCATAAGTTCTTTCGGATGGATCGGGTTCTCAGCTGTTTTTCTATGGCATACTCTGATCTTTACCGGGAAAACCAGGATCTCAAAGAACCCCCTTTTATGTATCTTTCTTTTTTTAATTCCCGCTCTGCTGATAACACGGCAGTGGCAGGGGTACCTCATAAATGATTTTGTAAAGCGCCCTTTCGGATGGAATAATATCTGGTCGGATACTTTCTGGCCCGCGGTTTTCTATGTATATTACATATCTTTTATTATGATATCTCTTCTGCTGCTGTTAAGATACAAAAAAAGGGCTCTTAATCCTCCCTTAAGGAAACAGGCTTCAATAATAATCAACTCTACCGTTATATATGTAGTTCTTGGGACCGCTACTGATGTTTTCTTTCCCCAGATAGGGTATTACCGTGTCCCGCCTCTGGGATCGGTCTTCACCCTTATATGGGCGGGAGGTCTTGTCCTTGCGATTACGAAATACGGTCTGATGAGCATTACCCCTGCTGCTGCCGCGGAGGATATACTGGAATCAATGGCCGATTCACTTGTTCTCATAGATCCGAAAGGGAGGATAGCCGCCCTTAATAAAGCTGCCTGCCGGATGACGGGTTACCGTGAAAAAGAGCTTAAGGGGAAACCCGTGGATATTATCTTCAGCCAGAAGGGGGGATTTTTTGAGAGCCCGGTCTTCAGGAAACTTCTAAACGAGGGGGTAACTTATGAGAGTAAGGTAACCTACCTTACCCGGGAAGGCCTGGAAATACCGGTTTCCTTTTCTGGTTCCCTTATGAGGGATAAATCCGGCTCTGTTATAGGAATAGTGGGTATAGCCCGGGATATGAGGGAATCTATAAGAAAGAAAAGACAGCTGGAGGAACTTTACCGGTACCAGGCCGATATAAGGGAGAGGCTGGTCAAGGCCCGAATGCAGGAGAAGATAGCCAGGAACGAGAAACTGGCAATGGTGGGAAGACTCGCGGGTTCCGTGAGTCACGAGATAAGAACCCCTCTTGCCAGTATACGGAACGCGGCTTTTTACCTTGAAAAATACGGCAGCATTGAAGATGAAGAATCAAAAAAATTCCTGGATATTATGCTGAGCGAGACAAAACAGGTGGAAGAGATTGTTCACTCCCTGCTTGATTTTTCACGTACAACGGAAATAAATATATCGGAAGTTGACATATCCGAAGTGCTTGATAAGGCAATAGCCTCAGTTAAGGAAGATAAAGATATAGAGTATATAAAAGAAATATCTCCCGATGCTGCTACGATAAAAGCAGATCCGCTTAAATTGGGTCAGCTTCTGGGAAACCTTGTGAGAAACGCAGCCCAGGCTATTGGAGAAAAGGGTAGTATTACCGTAAGTTCATATACTGCAAACTCTTCCCATATAATAAAAGTTTCCGATACAGGCGAGGGTATGGATGACGAGACTCTTGATAAGATATTTGAACCTCTTTTTACCACCAAGTCAAGCGGTATAGGTCTGGGGATGGCTATTGTCAGGGATATAATAGAAGCTCACGGCTGGTCCATAGAGGTAAAAAGCGAGAAGGGAAAGGGGACGGAGTTTATCATAAAGGCCGGGCGCATCGGGGATAAAGTTTCTGAATAATAAACAGGCGGTATGAATATCCTTCCTGTCCTTCACTTAACAGCTGCGTTAATATATATTAATCTGGTCGTTTTTGTCCTTTCAAAGAACCCGAGATCACCGGTTAATATTGTGAGTTCTCTTTTTATATTATGCTTTGCAGTATGGAATTTCGGCGATGCCCTGCTGCATTTTTCTCAGGATAGAAGCATTGCTATGTTCTGGGAGAATATGGGTTCATTCGGGTGGATAGGGTTTGCCGGTTTTTTTCTCTGGCAGACAGCCGTTCTTACCGGAAGAAAAAAACTGCTGAAAAGTTTTCTTTTTTATCTGGCGGTATTTGCGGTCCCTGCTGTACTGATTTACGCGCAGTGGACGGGACGTCTCATAAACGACCTGGTCAGGCAGCCTTACGGCTGGGGGGTGGTCTGGTCAGAATCATTCTGGACCGTTTCTTATTACATTTATTATGTGACATACATAATTGTTTCTTTTTTACTGCTTCTTAATTACAGGAGAAAAACCGGGCACCGCTACAGACAAAAACAGGCGGCGGTAATTATCCTTACGGCTTCTGTTGTAGCTATAGCCGGAACTGTAACCAACGTGGCCCTTCCCCAGTTAGGAAACTACGATCTTCCGCCTGTTGCTCCGCTTCTCTCGCTCATATGGGCCGGAGGTCTGACGCTGGCGGTGACAAAATACGGGCTGATGAGTATAAATCCGGCAACGGCGGCATCGGATATAATAGCTACTATGGCCGATGCTCTTCTCCTCTTAAATCCTGAGGGAAATATTGCCGAAGTAAACACTGCGGCGGAAACGCTTCTGGGGTACAGACGCGTTGAGCTGCTCGGACGTCCGGTTGAAATGATATTATCTTCCGGGTCCAGTCTTTTTAAAGGACCGGAGTTTGAAAAGCTTTTTGAGA
>SLGR01000136.1 GCA_007136585.1 Candidatus Sumerlaeota bacterium
GATGGAGAATATATAACTATATCCGGCAGGATATAATAAAAAGGATTAGCCAGGGCGTGTATTCTATGGGAAAAGGCAAAAAATTCAGCCACTCTTTAAGCGGGGAACATAAAAAGATTTCCAGGGAAATAAAAAAATCGTTTCCGTTTGTAACTTATTGCTGCTGGGATATATCTGTTTTAAAGGAGTTTTTTCAGCATATGCCGAAACAACAGTTTTTTTTCATTGAAGTTGAAAAAGACGCAGTGGAAGCGGTTTTTTATTTTCTCAGGGAAACCAGGGAAAATGTTTTTAAAGATTTTGATAAAAACATTATTGAAAACTACATAGAGGAAAAACAGGAGTCCGTAATAGTTAAACCTCTTATAAGCGAGTCGCCGCTTACTGAGTTTGACGGAACGCCGGTACCGGTTTTGGAAAAAATTCTAGTTGATATACTCGCAGAAAGAGAACTTTTTTATTTTCTACAGGGAAATGAACTGAAGCATATCTATAAAAATGCCTTTGACAAATATACGATTCAGAAAAGCAAGTTGATTCGATATGCCGGAAGAAGAGGCAAAAAAGAGGAAATAAAGAAGGTGCTGGAACAAATTAACGGCAATAAAACATAAATAATGCCGTAAATCTGAAAATTTTTTGTTATCAACACCTTCCGGCCCGGTGAGAGGGATATTCTCATATTCTTCCGGGACGGGAAGTTAAAGATATTGACGAAGTATCTCTCCTTTTTTCACTTCCCGCTCTCTCCCTCCTGCCCCCGGGTCCGGGGGAACCTGTGTTTCCTCAGGTAGGCGGGAAACTTTTCCGGGGCCTTTTTTTCCGGGGGTTTTATGCTTCTGAAGTTCCTGAAATAAAGCTGCTCCTCCCTCTTCATACACCCGGTCGCTATAACGGCGACCTTCAGATCTTCGGGGTTCATTCTTTCATCGGTCACCAGCCCGAAATATATCTCGGCGTCAGGGGCGACGCTCTCCTTAATATACTCCATCGCCTGCTTAACCTCCCGGAACCCCAGGTTTGCGGGGCCCCGTATATTAACTATCAGGCCCCGGGCCCCGGCTATGGAGAGATCATCCAGGAGCGGGGAGGTGACGGCCTCAGTGACAGCATCCAGGGCCCTGCCCTCTCCCGAACCCGACCCCAGGCCAAGTATGGCGTTCCCGGAATCCTGCATTATCCCCCTTATATCCGCGAAATCCACGTTTACCAGGGTCTTTCTGCCGGTTTTTGAAAGTATATCGGAGATACTGCTTACCGCGCGGCTGAGGACCTCGTCGGCCTTTCTGAAGGCCTCCAGGGACGAGGCCTCCCGGTTTATGATAGAGAATATCTTCTGGTTGGGTATAACAAGCAGCGTATCGGAGTACCTGGAGAGTTCTTCTATCCCCGCTTGGGCCCGTTTCTCCTTTTTCCTTCCCTCAAATCTGAAGGGCCTGGTTACCACACCTACCGTAAGTATACCCATTGACCTGGATTCCCGGGCTATGACAGGGGCGGCCCCCGTGCCTGTGCCTCCCCCGAACCCCGCCGCTATGAAGAGGATATCGGAGCCACTGACCAGTTCCCTTATCTTCTCGGAGTCGCTCTCGGCCGCCTCTCTTGCCGTGGCGGGGTTACCCCCGGCCCCCAGGCCGCGTGTAAGAGATTCTCCGAGCTGGATCCTCATACCGCCCGAAGAGCCTCTCAGGGCCTGGGCGTCGGTATTTGCGGCTATGAAAGATATCCCGGAGCTCCCGGAGGATATCATCTCTTCAAGGGCGTTGCAGCCGCCTCCTCCGACCCCGATCACCTTTATTTCAGGCCCGCGGGCCTTTTTCTCGTTTATGCTCAGGCTCATTTAAAATTACCGTTTTACCGCCTCCCGCTCTTATTATATACGCATAAGAATGAAAAATGTTGTATCCGGCGGACGGGATGAACAAAAACCGGCAAAGCGCGTATATAGAGTAAAGAGAGCGCAGGAAAGGGAAAAAGGAGGAGGATATATGGCATACACCAGCGATAGCCAGCTTGGAAAGGAGCTTCTCAGGATGGCAGAAAAGATGAGGGAGAATACCCCCTTGAAAATCAAGTCTAAAACCTGTGTAGAGGGCGCGGAGCGCGCGGACCGGATTATCCGGAAACTCAGGGACTCGGCCGCCGGGAAGAAACCTCTTTACCTGCTCAAGCTTATGAAAGGCAGTATATTAACCCGGGACGAGGTTATTTTACTGGCCGAGGCCCTTGACGGCGGTATTGAGGACATCATCCTCAGCATCGAGAAAGACAGGTCCCCCCGGGGAGGGGCGCTCGCAAAGAGCAGCGGGTACTTTTCCGGAGCCGTTATGAGAATGAAACTGGCGCAGCTCCTCTCCGGGGAGTCCCGGCTGGTCGGAAACGGGATCATCTCCAGAGCGGGAAACATAGACCAGACCCTCGGGGCCCGGCTCCTGGGTATCAAGGTAAAGGAACCGGGGGGGAGGAAGAAGAGGAAAAAGAAGCTCCGGGCAGCCGGGATAAAGGAGCAGCTTGACAGGAGGATAGTCGGCCAGGAGAGGGCAAAGGCGGTCATAGCGACAGCCGCGGAGGGGTATATCAGGGGCGGGGAAGGAGGGTTCCCCAATATCCTTATGATAGGCCCGACCGGATCCGGGAAGACCTGTATCATCAGAACGCTGGCTGAGATACTGGATATACCTGTTGTTATAACAGATGCCACAAGGTACTCCGAGACAGGGTATGCGGGGGATGATACCTCGGATATACTCCACACCCTCGTAAAGGACGAAAAATATGCTGAGAGCGAAGGCGCGGGTATTGTATATATAGACGAGATAGACAAGATCGCCCATACCCCCCACAGGACAAGGGATGTCTCTGGAAGGTCCGTCCAGGAGGATCTGCTGAAGTTCCTTGACAGCAGGAAGGTGCAAAGCGGCGGAAACCCGTTTATGAGGCGCTCAAGGTTTGAGGTTGATACCTCAAAGGTGCTTTTCGTATGCGGCGGCTCCTTTGCGGCCCTCGGGAGGGATACCCGCCCTGTAACCGGGTTCACTGCCCCGCGGGGCGGGACCGCGGATTCCGGGGAGATTACATCCGAGAGACTGGTGGAGTTCGGAATGATCCCCGAACTGCTGGGGCGCCTCCCTGTCAGGGTCTTCTTTGAGAAGCTGGGGGCCGAAGAGCTCAAAACTATCCTGAACGACCCGGATATAGATGTCGTTATAGAGCTTATCGGCGGGGAGTCGCCTTCTAAGGAAATAATCCAGGGCGCCCTTGACAAAGGAAAAAGCATAATCACCGCTAACAAGGGCATCGTTTCACGGCTGGGGCCGTCAATCGCCTCAAAAGCCCGGCGGAAGGGGTGCTATTTCGGGTTCAGGGCGACTCTTACGGGGTGTTACGCTATCATAGACCAGCTCGTGCACGGGGGGCCGATAAGAAGC
>SLGR01000134.1 GCA_007136585.1 Candidatus Sumerlaeota bacterium
AGCCGGCAGAGTGAGAATGAAGGAGATACCAGGTTATGATTCTGACACTTAAACAAGGGGCAACTGATCAGCAGATAAAGCAGATTGAGGATACCGCAAAGGAGTTCGGGTTTATCCCCGAGGTCTCAAGGGGCAGGGAAAAGACAATTATCCTGATAAAAGGCGAGAACGCCATACTTACACGGGATAAGTTCGAGGCCTTTGAGGCCGTGGATTTTATTACGCGTATATCGGAGCCGTTCAAACTTGTCTCTAAGAAATGGAAGGAAAAGACAGTTGTTGATATAGACGGAGAGAAGATTGGAGACAAGAAGATCGCCCTTATGGCCGGCCCCTGTTCGGTTGAGAATATGGTTACCACAATGAAGACAGCCGAGGAGGTAAGAAAAACCGGAAATACGCCTTTTTTCCGCGGCGGGGCCTTTAAACCCCGGACTTCACCGTATTCCTTCCAGGGTATGGGAGAGGAAGGGCTTAAGATACTTAAGGAGATATCCCTTAAAACGGGTATGAAGATTGTCACCGAGGCAATGGATGTGAGGCAGGTTGAGCTTGTTGAGCAATACGGAGATATACTTCAGGTCGGGGCCAGGAATATGCAGAACTTTGAGCTTCTGAAGGAATGCGGAAAAGCAAAGATCCCGGTCCTGCTTAAAAGAGGGTTCTCAAATACAGTTACGGAGTTTCTTATGAGCGCGGAGTACGTAGCCTCTGAAGGAAATACCGATATCATACTCTGCGAGCGCGGGATACGAACCTTCTCTGACTTTGTACGGTTTACTCTCGATGTTTCAGCGGTTCCCGTTCTGAAGGCAAATACCCATCTTCCGGTAATAGTGGATCCGTCTCACCCTGCCGGAAAGAGAGAGTTTGTGGAGGCCCTTTCTCTGGCATCAGTCGCGGCAGGGGCCGACGGACTTCTCATAGAGGTTCATATAAACCCGGAGAAGGCCACTTCCGACGGAGCCCAGACGGTCAGCCCTGCCCAGTACGCGGGTATTGTTGATAAGGTTTCCAGGGTGGCGGAGGCGCTGGGAAGGCAGGTGTGAGTTACGGGAAGGTAGCGGTTTTCGGAGGGGGGCTTATAGGCGGCTCCCTGGGGCTTGAGCTCTGCGGCAGGAAGATAGCCCGGGAGGTCTGCTTCTGGGGCCGGGACCCGGAAAAGCTCGGAGCCGCGCTTTCGGCGGGGGCCTGCACACTCCATACCACCGATTTAAAAGAGGGCGCAGTCGGTTCCGAGATAATAGTGCTTGCCACCCCCCCGGCGGTGATACTGGAACTTATGGAAAGACTCCTCCCTGCTCTTGAGGAAGGGATGCTGGTTATTGATGTAGGGAGCGTAAAGAAGGATATAATCAGAAAATCCGATGAGCTGGGTTTTGAGAAATACGGGGCCGAGTTCGTAGGGTGCCACCCGATGGCGGGTTCGGAGAAGACCGGGGTTCAAAATGCCCGACCGGGGCTCTTTGAGAACGCCCCCTGCGTCATAACTCCTTCTCCGCGCAATACTCAAGGTATGCTTGAAAAAGCCGGGGCGTTCTGGAGTACCCTGGGTGCTCGCATTATGCGCCTTGACCCCGAAAAGCACGACTTTGCCGTAGGGGTTCTCAGTCATCTTCCGCACGCGGTCTCCTCGGCTCTTCTTCTGAGCGCTTTCAGCGCTCTTGAAGATAACGCCACTGTTTCCGAATTATCCGGAACCGGTTTCCGTGATATGACCCGCATAGCGGGGGCATCGGCTTCCCTGTGGGCCGATATATACCTTTCAAACCGGGATAACCTTATCGCCGCTCTTGATGCCTTTGAATCGAGCCTTAAGGGTTTCAGGGAAGCTGTTTTATCCGGGGAGCGAGAGAGAGTTGAAAAGTTCCTGGAAAACCCGGCGGCGCTGAAGAAGGGTCTTGAGGAAACCCCCGGGATGAAAGGATGAAAATGATAACGCAGACTCTGCCGGTATCCGTTTTCTCATTCTCGCCTCCGGCTCCGAGGGGTTCCGTCCTCTGGCCGCAACAAACCCGGAAACCCGTACCACCGGGGACTGAGGGCGTACAGGAGGGTATTGTCAGTTGAAAAAAGCCGTAATACGACCGGCCCGCGGTATATCGGGTAAGGTTAATATCCCGCCGGATAAGTCCATCTCACACCGCGCGGCCATATTTGCTTCTCTGGGGAGGGGACGGAGTGTTATAAGTAATTTTCTCTTTGCCGAAGACTGTGTAAATACGGTTAAGGCACTCAGGCAGCTCGGGGTTAAGGCGGAAGTTTCCGGGAGGGACCTGATAGTAGAGGGACGGGGTCTTAAGGGTCTTTCGGCTCCGGAAGAAGAGCTTTACTTCGGTAACTCCGGGACAGGGATGAGGCTGATGGCAGGGGTCCTGGCAGGACAGTCTTTTTCATCTGTGCTTACCGGTGACGAATCCCTGAGCAGGCGCCCTATGGAGAGGATAACTATTCCCTTGGGAAAGATGGGGGCTGATATTGCGCCCTCTGAGGGGGGAACCCCCCCAATCAATATACGGCCGGGTAATATAAAGGGTGCTGATTACGAGTCTCCCGTTGCAAGCGCCCAGGTTAAATCCTGCCTGCTTCTGGCGGGGCTTTACTCCGGTGATACCACCTCCGTTACCGAGCCCTTCAGGTCAAGGGATCATACGGAGCGGATGATGAGACACCTGGGTATACCGGTAAAGGTTGAGGGGAGAAAGGTCTCGGTTACAGGCGGCGCGGAGTGGGATGCCCGGGATATACAGGTCCCCGGAGACCTTTCCTCGGCGGCTTTTTTTACGGCCGCCTGCGCTCTCTTTCCCGGGCGCAGTATTTATATGCCCGGAGTGAACCGCAACCCCACAAGGGACGGTTTCTTAAGTGTTCTTGCTCGTATGGGATGTGATATAAAATGGGAGAAACTCCGCCTTGTATGCGGTGAGGAGCAGGGGGATCTAAGTATAACCGGGTCCGAACTCAGGGCTGTTACCCTCGGTCCTGACGAGGTGCCTGCCATAATTGACGAGCTGCCTCTGCTGGCTCTACTTGCCACCCAGTCGGAAGGGGTGAGCAGGATTACGGGAGCGGGAGAACTCAGGAAAAAGGAGACCGACAGGCTTAGCGCCGTTGCCGCTGAACTTAAAAAAATGGGTCAGGAACTCCGTGAGGGACCCGACTGGCTTGAGGTTACGGGGAACCCCGGCGGGCTGAAAGGGGCTTCTGTAAGAAGCTATGGAGATCACCGGATGGCGATGATGCTGGCGGTGGCGGGACTTAAGGCCGAAGGCGAGACTCTCATAGACGATGTTTCCTGTATAGATACCTCCTTCCCCGGGTTTCTGGAACTTCTGGAGGGGTTGGTTGAAAGATAAATACATAATAACTATTGACGGCCCTGCCGGGGCCGGTAAGACCAC
>SLGR01000238.1 GCA_007136585.1 Candidatus Sumerlaeota bacterium
CGCGGGAGCAGACAGGGACCAGATATCCTCCTGCTCTGAACTCGGAATAGATACACAGGAGTTTGCCGGGCTCTGTCTTGAGGCGATGAAAGAGATATCCGGGGAGCTGGGGCTGTGAGCGGAGTAATACGCCTTGTTCTTTTTGATTTCGGGGGGGTTCTGGCCCCGGAAGGGTTCCAGCTCGGCATACTCAAGCTTGCCCACAGGTTCGGGATGAGTTTTGAGGAAATGTACGATATTGCCGGAAGGAGGGCGGCTTTTGAGAGCGGGTATACGGCCGGTAAATCGGGAGAGGAGAGGTACTGGGAAATACTTGAAAAGTACCTGAACTCGGATAAGCCTCTGAGACCGTGCCGTGATTATTTCCTGGATAACTTCCAGCCCAGGAAAGAGATGCTGGAGCTGGCAGAATCACTGGAAGACCGCGTGGGGAGGGGTATTTTTTCCGATCAGACCAACTGGATATACGAACTTGACTCAACTTACGGGTTTATAAAACTTTTTGAATATGTATGCGTATCTTATGATAAGGGGCTTACCAAGCACGACGAAGAGTTTTACAGGCTCCCTTCACGTGAGACGGGTCTTGACCCTTCGGAGATACTTCTTATAGACGATAAGGATCGTGTACTGGATATGGCGCGGAGCGCCGGTATGCTTACCTATAAGCTGGTATTTGTCTCTGAGTGTATTGAATACATAAACTCTCTCTCAGAGAGTTTCCGTCCCCTGAATCTATGATTTTCCCCGACCGGTGGCTTCCGGTTCAATAAGGTTCTCGAACTCAAGGTTCCGGCTGTAATTTGAGAGTACTTCCTTAACCCTCAGGGCAAGTTTCTCAGAATCGGTCTCTGCCGTCAGGCGGTCCCTTGCAATTCGGATGCTACCCAATATAAGGGCCGCTCCCTTCTTCTCAATCCGGTACCAGGTCCACGTGCCCGAGGATGGGTCAAAACTGAACTCTTCAGAAGAATCAAGAGCATCTTTAAGCCCCTGATGCTTTCTGACCCTGAAAGATACCCTGAACCTTGAGTGAGGATTTTTACCTTCCGACGGAAGTCTCCATCTGCTTATATCAGGGTTACTGAGCATATTAAGGGCAAACCAGGGATGAGCTCTCTTAGATGCCTCCGCTGCGATCTCTTCCTTTCCGGCCTCCGGCAGAAGTTCTTCCGCTTCATCGGTAAAAAACTCAAGACACCGCCGTATCCTTTCTGCGCTTTCGGGAGGGAATATGTAAGGCATTGAAAAGAAACAGGATTTTTCAGAAGGACCTACCAGCCTCATATACCATATATCCCCCTTCCGGGACCCTTCCTCATAACTCTCGCCGGTTTTTACGACCCTGCGGGTGGTCCCGGTCAGTATCTCCCTGAAGAGGTGAAACTCCCCCTCGCTTCCCGTGTACTCGTAGAAGGTGAAATAACTTCCCGAAAGTTCCTCAAGGATCCTCACCTCCTTCTCCTCAAGTCTCCTGATTGTCCGGGGATCCTGTCTGAACCTCTGGCAGAGAGTAAGGTCGTTCTCCCCGAACCTCATATCCAGAATGACCCAGCTGAGCGCGTAACTGGGAGGCAGCCCGTTCTCAAAATCGGCCCTGAGGCGAAGTATAAGGTCGTGCCCCTTCCTGTTAAGGTAATCGCGTTCTCTGGGAGGCAGGGACTCCTGGTACCTGGCGGCCTTCTCGTAAAGCGAGAAATAAGAATTAGCCGGGAATCTCCGGGAGGCGGGCGGGGGCCCGCAGTCAGGTGAGGGCCCTGTTTCCAGCGGCTCCAGGACCCTGGGTATATCAATCGCCTCTTCAAAAAGAGGGGTTCTCTTTATAAGGATATCCTCGTGGCGGGGCAGTATGGAGTCTTCGTCAATGGCCGGGGCTATATCCGCCTCAATAAATCCGAAAAGTTCCAGGAACCTTTCTATCATCCTGGTATAAAAGCAGAAAGAGAGCATCTTATCTTCGGGAATGGGCTTTTCGGATAGAGTCAGTTCGGGGAAAGCCTTCCGGAGAAGGTCCGCGTAGAAGCTCACGGGCCTGGGTTCCCCACCGTGCCTGGCCAGCAGGTAGAGGGAGAAACCAAGCGTATCCTGTATCACTCCGGAATCGTCAAAGCCGTCAAAATACCCCCAGTTTACCCTCTCGGCAAGTACCCTGAAAAGCGGCATAAAGAGCCCGGATACGTCTTGCTTCTCCAGAAATTTTTCGCCCTTTGAAGTAATTGAAAAGTGTCCCTTATGTTTCTTTATCAGCCCGGCCTGAGAGAGGGTTATATGAAGTCTTTCTATCTCGGGGGAGTCAAGTTCGCTGTTTATTGTACTGTAGAATCTCTCAGTGTGAATAACGGTGATAAGCTTGCGGCAGAAGCTCCGGGGAAGGTTTCCTTTGGCGGTCCCTTTGAGAGGCTCATTCTCTCTGAGGAGTTCCATAAAATGCAGCGCGTCGGAAGTAAAAGTAACCTTCACGGGTACGAAACTCTCCCGGAAGAAAACATCGAAGTAATGCCCCCCGATCAGAAAGAGCATCTCAAACGGGGTCAATCCGTCATAGGCGTCTCTGAGGTCCCGGCCCGACCGGGTTTCCTCCTCAAGGCGCCGCATTATTTTTGTTACGGCTCTTTCTTCTCCCATACTCCTTAATTCTATAAATTTTAACGCATAAGTAAAACAGCTCAGCTTTGCTTTAGACCGGTATTGAGAACAAAATCAGGTAAATATTGACAAATTTTAAAAAATAGTGAACAATCCCGGTCATGAACTTCTGCAATAAGACAGGATTCATTTCACATCTCTTCGGGGAAACCCCCGTAAAAAATCTTACGATAATAAGTAATGAAGGAAACGTGTTATCTTTATATCTGCCAAAGGCAGGGGAGAATATCTAATGTATAAATCCGTAAAAACAGCATTAATGGCGCTAACAGTATTTGCAGTAGGAACCGGCGTGGCTTTTTCCGAGAATTTAGTGTTAAATCCAAGTTTTGAAAACTGGACTGATGATGATGCTGATAATTGGACTCGAACTGGAACAGTAAGCGGAGTTGTGAAGGATACAATCAGATATTCATCTGGGGCAACTTCCGTACGTTTTGACACGCTTACGACAGCGCTAACCGGTCGGGGAATAATCTCAGATTTATTTTCTATAAAAAAGGTATCTTGCAATTCTCTCACCGGATGGTCTTGTGCGGTGAATAACGCATCGAAATTCCAAAAAGACTGTTGTATCATCGAACCAGGCATTTCTTTAAAACCCATATCTGTCCAAATTCTTCTCCCGCAATCAACGGTCTGATTTACAAAATGTCTTTTCCCGCCATGAATTGGAGACACTGCCGAGTTGACATCATATCTTCTGAATTTTTTTCCTTTCCATAATTTTTC
>SLGR01000098.1 GCA_007136585.1 Candidatus Sumerlaeota bacterium
GAAGGGGCTTTTTATATATTTCCGTCAGTAAAAAGCTGCCTGAACGGACGCACTTCCCTTGAATTTACAGAGGAACTTCTCTCAAAAAAATACCTTGCTGTAGTTCCGGGCGAAGGTTTCGGAACCCCGGGATTTATAAGGATATCATACGCGGCGGGAATGGAGGAGTTAAAAGAAGCAATGGACAGACTGGAGAGTTTTCTGATAAATCCCGGAAAATAATCCGCCCCCCAGCCTGTCCATCTTAACGTTTCCTCCTGTCTTCTCTAAAGGACAGGGAGATAATTCTTTATCTCGTAATCGGTAACCTGTGTCCTGTAATTATCCCATTCTATCTTCTTGTTTTCAATAAACTTGGCAAATACATGTTCACCAAGAGTTTCCCTGAGAAAATCCGATTTCTCAGCCTCAAGGATTGCTTCTATCAGGCTCCCCGGAAGCGTACTTATACCCATACTTTCGCGTTCCTGATCTGAAAGATGGAAAACATCCGTTTCAGTGGGATCTCCCAGCTCGTACCTGTTTTTTATACCCTCAAGTCCGGCAGCCAGCATAACACTGAAAGCAAGATAGGGGTTGCAGGCAGGATCCGGAAACCTCAGCTCTATCCTTGTGGCGTTCTCCTTACCGGGCTTATACATAGGCACCCTTACCAGCGCGGAACGGTTTTTCTGACCCCATACTAAATATACAGGGGCCTCGTACCCGGGCACCAGACGTTTATAGGAGTTGACCCACTGATTGGTTATGGCGCATATTTCCCTGGCATGCCTCATTATGCCGGCCGTAAAGAACCTTGCCTCTTCGGAAAGATGATAGGGAGCTCCTTCCTCGTAAAAGGCGTTCCTTCCGTCCTTAAAAAGAGACATATGCACATGCATTCCGCTTCCGTTTTCACCCATAAGAGGTTTCGGCATAAACGAAGCGTACATCCCTGAAAGCCAGGCTATGGCCTTAACGGCAACTTTATAGCTTATCACATCGTCAGCCATATCAAGAGCCGAAGCATACCTCAAATCTATCTCATGCTGACTGGGGGCAACCTCGTGGTGGGAATACTCCACCGGTATCCCCATTTCCTGCAGGGTCAGTATGGTGTCCCTTCTTAGATCCTGCCCCATATCAAGCGGCATAAGATCAAAGTACCCTCCCTCATCCGTGATTTCAGGACTTTTACCGGACTTGAAATAAAAATACTCAAGCTCCGGGCCTACACAAAAATCATCATACCCGGCAGCCTTCATTTTCTCAATGTTTCTCCTGAGAACATACCTGGGGTCACCGGCATAAGGGTTTCCGTCAGGCGTAAGTATGTCGCAGAACATCCTTGCCACCCGGCATCCGTCCTCGCATCTCCACGGGAGCACGGTAAAAGTAGAAGGGTCGGGTTTTCCGATAAGGTCGCTCTCGTATATCCTGGCAAAACCCTCTATTGATGACCCGTCAAACCCCATCCCGTCTTCCAGGGCTGTCTCTATCTCGTCAGGAGTAACCGAAAACGATTTAACCTGTCCCAGGATATCAACAAACCAGAACTTGACGAACCTTACCTTTTCATCCTTCATCTCCCTCAAAACCTCTTCACTTCCATAATTGCGGTCTCTCATAATTCCTCCTTTAGAAGAAATACAAAACTTCCCTGCCGGATGAATCCGGCTCTTACAAGACCTTCGTTGGAATAAATATATACCTGCGTGGTAATTAAAAAGAGAACTTCTTTGTCAGGTTGGGCTCTTCCTTGAGCGGTAAGTAAAGTTTAATATATGAAAAATAAATTGTCAAGCATAAACAGTTCAGAAATCAAGAACCATAGCCCTTGTAGGGCAGGCGCTTATGCAGAGCTCACAGGCTATACATTTGTCACTGTCAAAAATTATTTTCCGTTCAGATCCTTCGGCATACAGCGCTTCAGTGGGACAGATAACTATACAGGCCCCGCAATGGGTGCACTTCTCCTCATCCCTTTTTATATCCTTGGATAGGGGTTCTAATGTGACACCCGCATCAGAAAGATATTTTACCCCCTTATCAAACTCTTCTTCATCCCCGGAAAGCTCCATAACCATAAGCCCTTCCTCATCGGGGAGGATCTTGGCCTTCAGAATATTAAATCTCAGGTTAAAATCCCTTATAAGCCTGTAAACTATAGGCTGATTGACGCATTTTCGGGGAAAATGAAGAACTATTTTTTTTGTTTTCAACGGGAACCCCTTCCGTCAGGAAGATACTTTTGGGGTTCCCCCAGGAAGAACCGCCCTTTGAGTATCTGTTTTTTTAGTATATCCGCTATTTCCAAAGCCTTATAATATGAAGAAAGAGAACCGGTGGGAACCTCCAGGTCGGAAATTTTTACGGTCCCCGACTTAAGCTCTTCATAAGTAACGCTTCCAAGCACCCTGCCTGTAGAGTTTGGATAATCATTTGAGTAATCCACCACGGGACAGCTTAACTCACTGTCTGAGACCCCGCAAAACGCGGCTATCTCTTCATCCAGCACCGGTATCGGAACTCCTATACCAACCATTAAACTTGGCCCGTACCCAGTCATAGAAACACCTTTGACCCACTCAGGAGACATTTCCTTTAGGTTTCCGGTCACCATTAGCGTTCCTCCGGGCTGAAGAGGAAACCCTTTACTGTTCCTCTCTACACCGGGTTTATGCTGAGTTCCCTGCCACGTGACATACCCTTCCGCGCCACCCAGGAAAATTCTGGTTCCGATACCTATGGTCCGGAAAAAAGGATCGTTTAATAGCGGGGAGAGCTGGCCGGCGCTGCAAAAATTTGCGTTTCCCAGGTTGCCTTTGAGGATCCCCATATAGGTATATACCGTTTTTTCCGAAGTATTTACGGCGCAGTTATAGTTCTGGTATGCGTTCCTGGGGTTCACCATAACAGCTTCGGGTATATCGTCAAGCGTTATCTCCGCTTCATAATACTTTGACGGGTAACAGTCGGTTCCGTAGGCTGTGGCCTCCAGATGAATTTTATTTTTCCTTACCAGGTCTTCCAGAAGGTGGCCTCCCCCGTAAGTGAAACTCCCCGGCTTTTCCCTGTTAAGCGGGTCATCTTCCGCTACCTGGGTTGCACCGATGTAAATATCAACGGCGGCAAGCCCGGCATAAGCCTCTACGCCGTTTAAAAAAACTTTCTGCATCTTCATCTTGGGGCGGGGGTGCCCCAGATTAAGGAACGCGCCGGAGGAACACATCGGACCGAAGGTTCCCGTAGTAACCACATCCACTTTTTCCGCCGCTTCTTCCGCCCCGGATTTCTTAACCACGGTGACCATCTCTTCGGCGGTTACGACAACCGCATTTCCAGAGCGTATCTTTTCATTGATTTCAGATATTGTCTTATTCATTTCTATCACCCGGCTTTTTTATAATATATTTCCGGAACGTTTTCAAGAAGAATTCTTAAAGTTCAACAATCTCTATATTCCCGCAAGCCCCCAAGCTCTCTTTTACGATAGCAAGAGCTCCGTGTATACCATTTATTTTAACTGTTTTCTCAAGAACAGACGCGATATCGTCCTTAGAATGGATCCTGTTTGCGGCAGAGGTCGCGACGGCATCGGCAAGAGGCGGCGTATCTCCCGCGCATACAACCGCATCTGAGGCTCCTCCGGAGAAAGAGTGTCCTACCGTCGCCGATGAGGTGCAGACCCCGGCGCCGTCCGGGGCTTTTACCCTGATACCGAACTTCATACTTAAAGGGGAGCTTCCGGCAAAAACAGCAACGGTTATCTCATTTTCGCTTCGGATATATATATCCCCGCCGTTTTCAACAATAACTTCAGGGGAATACTCAAGGAGAAATTTACCCACCTCCTCGGCTACAACCCCGGCTACAGCCGCCATAGGGCCCACCCCGGCGGAACGTGAAGCCGTTATCATTCTACTCACAGGACCGCTGACCCCCGGGGGCTCATTCACCGGGAGAAGAGATTCGGCTATCTCGGGGTATTTCTGCAGATCACGCTTTATAAGGGCCCTGACCCGTGAAAGCTGCTGTTCCGCCGGGTGTATGAAAACCCCCCTTGTCATAACCCTTAAGTCCGATTCTTCTTCCTTTATATCATACCCGGAGAGCTTTCCGGAGGCGTTTATTCTGTAGTTTCGCTTAATGTATACTGCGGTCACGCTTTGAACCCGCAGGAAGCTAATGAGAGAATCTTTACGCTCCCCCCATTCTCTTTTCCTCAAGGCGGCGCCGGGCCTCCTCATCCTGCCTGGAATAGGCTTTAAGTATACCAAGCCCCGCCTGGCTTGCGACAGCGGAAAGGGTTATCATCTGTTCGGTTGTAAAACCCCCGGAATCTCCCGTTCTCTCAAAAATTATATACCCGAGAGGCATACCGTCCTCCGTTACCGGTTCACCGAGAAGAACCCCGGCATCATCTGAAAGCATTATGCGCTCCCCCGAAGATTCAGAAGCTTTCCGGGAAGCATCTTCCCCGTCAAGGATCACAGTTCCACGGCTGTAGACTACATCGTAAAAATCAGTAAAACGGTTATAAATCAGCATCATAGCCCCCGTAGCCTCAAGTTCCTCAAAGAGCCGGCCTATGAGCCCTTCTGAAATTTCTTCCAGAGCCCCCCCGGCGCTTACTATTCTTCCGGTATCGTAAACGGTTATAAGGTACTCGGAAGTTCTGCGGAGACGCCGTGATATCTCCTTAACCGCCCCGAAAAGGAACTTAAGCCCCGGCTGCGGATTATCAAAGATGAACCGGCGAAAATCACCATTATTTACCTTATATAGTGAAACATCCGTTTTAGCCACCGCATCCGCGCTCCTTGAGGCGTCCTCAAAAAGGGACATCTCCCCGAAAATGTTTCCCGGTTCTATTATACTCAAGACCCTGCTGCCTTTTCTTATCTCGACCTTCCCGGATTCCACTATATACAGTGAACTCCCCGGGTCGTTCTCCCTGAATACAGGAGCGTCTTTACTTACATTTTCAACCGTAAGCATCTCTCCCAGTTTTTGCAGAGCCTCATCAGGAAAAATTTCCAGAATCCGTATTTTTTTAAGTTTCTCTATCACAGCCCTGCCGCTCCAAGGGTGGCTTCAAACATCTTGAGGTTATTGGCTTTTGCTTTTGCTGTCTCTTTCTTCACAAGCCCTTTCTTTACAAGGGAGGCAAGGTCCTTATCAAGGCTCCTCATTCCCAGCCTGCCCCCAACATCTATGGCGCTGTAAATCTGGTGAGTCTTTCCTTCCCTGATAAGATTGGAAATGGCGGCATTTACTATCATAATCTCCCGCGCCGCCACACGCCCGCTCCCTGTGGCGTTGGGCAGAAGCTGCTGGCATATGACAGCCTTTAACACGCCCGAGAGCTGGGTCCGTATCTGCTGCTGCTGGAACGGTGGAAAGACATCTATAATCCTGTCCACAGTCTGAGCGGCATCGGTAGTGTGAAGAGTAGCAAAGACAAGGTGACCTGTTTCTGCAAGGGTAAGAGCCGCCGCGATTGTCTCGAGATCGCGCATCTCGCCTACAAGCATTACATCAGGGTCCTGCCTCATGGCCCGCTTCAGGGCCTCCGAGAAGCCTTTTGTATGGCTTCCTATCTCACGCTGGGTAACAACACAGCTTCCCCGCGGGTAAACATATTCTATGGGATCTTCTATGGTGACGATATGATCTTTTCTCTCCATATTGATCATATTGAGAAGAGATGCCAGTGTAGTGGATTTCCCGCTCCCGGTCGGACCGGTTACCAGTATGATGCCCCTGGGGGTATCCTTAAGTGTTGTAATCGTCTCATCAAGTCCTATTTCTGAAGGGGAGGGTATTTCCGAAGGTATCACACGCAGAACAGCCCCCACTCCGTCCTTCTGGGAAAGGACGTTTACCCTGAAACGTCCTATATCCTGGGCGTTTATTGAAGTATCAAGCTCACCCTCAACCTTGAACTTGTCTATGAGTTTCTCGGCAAGCATACCGTATATGATACGCTGGGTCATATCAGGGGGAAGGATATCGGAATTGAGGCTCCTCATCTGTCCGCCGATTCTTAGGAAAGGTTTCCGCCCCGGAACTATATGTATATCCGAAGCGCCGTGCTTTACCGCAGCCATCAAGATTTCTTTTATATCCATAAGAGGCTCCTTTTTCACGGGTAGAGATCCCGCTTTTACATCATCCGAAGGCCAGATGTCTTAATATTGAAGAAATGGGAAAGACCCTGGAAATAAAAAATTTCTGGAGCGGGCGATGGGATTTGAACCCACGGCCTTCTCGTTGGCAACGAGACGTTCTTCCACTGAACTACGCCCGCCCCTAATTTTATGCTGACCGTCTCAGCCCAGGACTTTTATACCGGGAAGCTCGCGCCCTTCAAGGAACTTAAGGCTGGCGCCGCCCCCGGTCGATACGTGAGTAAAATCCTCCCTGCTGAAACCCAGCCCGTTAATCGCAGCAACAGTATCACCGCCTCCGGCAATTGTTGAAGCGCCTGCGGCTGTTGCTCCCGCTATGGATTTAAGAACCGCTTTTGTTCCTTCGGAAAACTCAGAAATCTCAAAGACCCCCATGGGTCCGTTTAAAACAACTGTCCTGGTCTGCCTGATCTTGGAATCAAAGAGTTCTCTTGTTTTTTCTCCTATATCAACCCCCATAAGCTCATCGGGGATATCGGCCCCTTGTGTCTTGTCAATACTCCGGGGGGAATCTACCGAGTCAGAAACAATATAATCGACAGGGAGAACAAGGTCTACACCCTTTTCTTCGGCTTTCTTTATTATCCTGCGGGCGGTCTCAACGTTTTCCGCGTCAAAAAGGGATCTCCCTATACTGTGCCCTTTTTCCTTCAGGAGAGTATAGGCCATACCTCCGCCTATGATTATTATGTCGGCCCGGTCAAGCATGAACTCTATCACGCCTATCTTGGTCTCAATCTTGGCTCCCCCAAGCACAAGGACCATGGGATGTTCCGGTTCAAGCCCCCGGGAAAGATATTTTATTTCCTTCTCCAGCAACCTCCCGGCAGCCGACTCGAGCAGGGAAGGAACCCCTACCATTGAAGCATGCTCCCTGTGAACCGTACCGAAAGCATCCTGCACAAACAGGTCGCCCAGGGAAGCCAGCTCGGAAGCAAAACCCGGATCGTTCTCTTTCTCTTTTGAAGTAAACCTCAGGTTCTCAAGAACCATAACTTCTCCGGGAGAAAGCTCCGATGCCATCCTTGAAGCAACTTCTCCTGAAGTCTCGGGGCAAAATATAACTTTCTTTCCGAGAAGCTCCGAAAGTCTCTCCGCCACGGGTTTCAGACTCAACGCGGGGTCAGGGGCTCCCTTAGGACGCCCCAGGTGGCTCATAAGGATAACGGCGGCCCCGCCATCAAGAAGCTCCTTTATGGTGGGCAGCGCCTCTCTTATCCTTGTATCGTCTCCTACCACGGAGTCTTTCACCGGGACATTGAAGTCACAGCGGAGAAGGACTTTCCGTCCGCTGCAGTTTATCTCACTAAGAGTTTTTACCATAACTGCGCGTATTTACAGGGCCGCTATCTTGCGGAACATATCAACGCAGCGGCAGGAATAACCCCACTCGTTATCATACCAGGAGACTGTTTTCACCAGGTTTCCGCCCTGCACGGAGGTTGTGAGCGCGTCAAAGATACTGGATGCGGGGTTACCCACTACATCCTCGCTTACGATCGGCTCGTCACAGTACTCCAGTATCCCCTTAAGAGAGTCTCCTGCGGCTTCTTTCATAGCGCTGTTTATCTCTTCCGCGGTTACGTCTTTTTTAAGAAGCGCCACGAAGTCTACTATGGAACCGTCAGAGACCGGGACCCTCATAGCCATCCCGTCAAGTTTTCCGTTCAGTTCAGGTATAACCTTTCCTACCGCGGCGGCGGCTCCCGTGGTCGTGGGGATTATATTCATCGCGGCCGCTCTGGCCCGGCGGAGATCACTATGGGGCTGGTCAAGTATGCTCTGGTCATTGGTGTAGGCGTGAACCGTTGTCATAAGACCTTTTTCTATCCCGAAGTTTTCGTGAAGAACCTTGGCCAGTGGGGCTATGCAGTTGGTAGTGCACGAAGCGTTTGATATTATCCTGTCTTCAGGTTTTATAGTATCGCAGTTTACCCCCATAACTATGGTGGCGTCTATCTTGTCCTTTGCCGGAACAGAGAGTATGACCTTCTTCGCGCCCGCCTGAATATGCTTTTCTATCTGCTCCTTTTTACGGAATACTCCGGTTGACTCAAGAACATAATCCACTCCAAGATCGGACCAGGGAAGCTGGGCCGGATCCTTTACGCTTATAACCTTGATCTTTTCACCGTCTACAACTATACCGTCTTCAGCCGCCTTTACATCAGCGGAAAATTTTCCGTGCACCGAATCATACTTAAGAAGATGCGCAAGGGTTGCAGCGTCAGTAAGGTCATTTATCGCCTTTACCTCGAACCCTCCGGTCTCATACATGCGCCTGAAGACCTGTCTTCCGATCCTGCCGAAACCGTTAATTCCAACCGTAATTGCCATAACCTGCTCCTTTCCTATTAACCTCAGTATCAGCTCCTTTTGTAATATATATCCTTACAGATTTATATTAAGCACTATTTTAAGAAAAAAAAGTAACCTGTCAAATAAAAACCCGGGAAAGTTACTCAGTTATAATTTCAGGGACTACTTCCGGTTCTTCCCGGGATGTATCCAGATCCTCAAGCCGCCCGCCCGCAAACTCAGCCCAGTAAGTGTCGGGGTGCCGGGCGCTTATCCTCCTGTATATCTCAACAGCCCTGCTTTTCCTGCCTGTAAGCTCAAGGGCTCTTGCCTCGCCGGCCAGAGCCTCCGGTTTCAGGTAATGCCTGTCCGGAACTTTCCTGTAATACCTGATCGCGTTTTCGTAATCATTTTTCTCTTCGAGAAGATTACCCCGGGAAAGAATTATCTCCGGGGCTATCTCGCTTCCGGAATACCTTTCCGAAGCTTCGGAAAGCGCTTCATCGGCTTTTCCCAACTCCTCCATTTTATAGTAGGAAAGCCCTTTAAGGTAAAGGGCATGGTCGCTTATGCCGCTTCTGGGATAAGAGTCTAATATCTCGCGGCAAAGCTGCGCGGACCTATCGTAATTAAACCTTGAGAACTCCGTCTGCGCGGCGGAGAATAACCTTGCCGCCTCATTTCTCTGGCGCATTACGTCTCTTATAACCACCACGCTTAACCCCGCCAGGAGAAGCAAGGCCGCCGCTGATACCGCCGCGCCTTTCCTGTGCTCTCTTATGTACTTGAGAATTGAAAAGAAAGCGCTTCTCAGCGGGTCTTTCTTTAACTCCTTCTTAACCCATCTTCTCATATTTTTTCCTGCCTTTTCACCCTGTTTAGAATCTCTCTTGAGTTACCCAGTAATGTCTCATAGTAATCTTTCTCCAACCGGCACTGTTTAAGAACAGCGGAAACCTTCCTTTCATCGAGAAGGTCCTCCGGCGCGTGAGAATCGGTATTTAAAACCATTTTACACCCTGTTGCAGCAGCTTTTTCAGCCACATTCCGATTGCCGCGACAGTGACCGCGGCGTGTTGTAAGCTCAAGAAAGACCCCTTTCTCCGCAGCCATTTCGGACTCGCTTTCGGTTATGTCGCCCGGATGAGCAAGTATATCGCACCCGGCCTGTACGGCTTCCCTGTTTGTCCCGGGCGGCACCCTCTCGACCGGAGACTCGCCGTGCACCACTACAAGCTCCGCGCCGAGCTGCCTGGCCCTGGAGATCATCTCGGCTATATCCCCGGGGGGGATATAAGTAAGCTCTACCCCAGCGATGACATGTATATCATAGCTGCGGTTGAGTCTTTCGGCCCCGTATAGGGCCGATTCAATGAGAAACCCGAGGTTTGAGTAATCGGCATGATCGGTCAGAGCCACCGCCTCGCAACCGTTCTTCATACACCGGTACACAAGCTCGGCCGGGCTGAGAACTCCGTCTGAAAAAAAAGTATGTGTATGCAGATCAATCATTATTATCCCTTTATACTTAAACAGGTATCCTTAAATAACGCAGGATATAGGTTAGCAAAATTTTATTGGTTTTTAAATCCCGCTTTCGCAACTGAAGGATCACTCATCAGGGTAAATCCTGGACCTAAGCTCCTTTTTCCGGGCCTGTTTTCTTTTTTCCTCAAGCATCTTTGCCTTAGCCCGGCGGGATCTCCTGCGTTTCCGGCGTCTTTTTTTCTCAATTCGCTTCCTTCTTTCAGACTCTTTACCCAGCCTTAACTCCTCTATCTTTTCCGCAAGAAGGCGCCTTGCCAGGTACCGGTTTAAAGTTCTCTTTCTCTCCCTGGAGCATTTAACCTCTATACCGGTGGGAAGGTGTTTAAGGTAAACGCAGTTTGAGCTTTTATCAGCCTTCTGCCCTCCGCTGCCGGAGGACCTTATAAATTTCTCGGTTATATCCTCTTCCTTTATTGAAAGGCTCTCCATCTTTTCAATGAGCCTTCTCTGTTTTGCCTTTGAAACTCCGAATATCACAGGGGGTCCACATCTATGTACTCTCCGGGAGGAGAAGTTACGGGTTTCACCCGTTTTTTTATAAACCGTTTAATTATCCCCCGGGTACCGGGTATAAGAAGAAGAAAACCGGCGGTATCTGTTATAAAGCCCGGGGTAAGGAGAACGAGTCCTCCGGCAAGTATAAGAACCCCGTCAAACATTTCGTCCGCCGGCATAACCCCTGACTCCAACTGTCTTCGGATTTTTTCAAGTATACTGAACCCCTGTGACCTTGCGAGCGCGGCGCCGGCTATACCTGTTGATATTACAACAAGGACCGTACTGATAACCCCTATTCTCCGGCCGGCCTCCAGGAGCAGTATAAGCTCCATAACCGGCAGGACCATGAATATGAAAATCAGGTAGACGAAGATACGTTCTCCTCCCGCATTACTTTCATCTTTGCCTCTATCATCTCCTTATGCGGTATCTTTAGAACTTTAGCGGTTCTGCGCGCGATATGGTCCTCGTATTTATGTATCCTTCCGTCCGAAAGTATTATCCGCCATATATTTTCCATGAACTCCCTTTTCTCCCCGGGGGAAAAACTGCGGTTTATGATATTCATAAACCTCCATTTATTCGTATCTTCGCGGAGTATACTCTCCCCTGTTTCAATGAGTTCGCGGGCCTGATCACCCTTTATTCTGAATTTATCGGTTAATATCCGGGTAATAAGCTCCCTTTCTCTCCGGGTAATATCGGTATCCGAGCAGGCGGTCTCAAGAAGGACCACGGAAGCCGCAACCTCCAGGTCCCGGCTTAAGGTTTCCCGGAGCTCATCCTCCCTCGGAGGAGAACCGGAGCCGGTTATTTTTCTCAGTAAATCTATAAACATACTTTTTACAGCTTTTCAAGATCCTCCTGATACCCTTCAAGAACTCTAAACCCCTGCTCCCAGAAACCCGGGGATGTTATATCATAACCTTCTGCTCCCAGTATATCAACCGGGGAGGCTGAACCGCCTGCGGAAAGGATCCTTTCAAACCCGGGAATAAAAGTGTCCGGGTTTTCCCTGTACCGGTTATACAGAACAAGAGAAAGAAGCTCGCCGAAACAGTAAGCGTAACAGTAGAAAGGGGTGCGTACAATATGGGGTATATATGCCCATTCATACCTGAAAAGCCTGTCTATATCCACGGAACCCGAGAACTGCTCCTCAAGCAATTCGAAATACGCGTCAGAGAGCTCTTCGGGAGTTACACCGTTTTCAAGTAACTCGTGAGCTTTAATCTCAAACTTTACAAAATAAGCCTGGCGGAGTATAGAGGCGTAAGACTCCTGAAGTTTCCCTGAGAGAAGCCTTTTTCGAAGCGCAGCCGAATCGGCATCTCTATACATCCGGTCAAAAACAATAAGTTCCGCAAATGTGGAGGCTGTTTCCGCCAGAGGCAGCCCGGCATGGTATACGCTGGGAGAAAGATTTCCGGCGTAAAGCCCGTGAATAGCATGCCCCAGCTCATGGGCAAGGGTCAGAAGATCGCGCGATGTCCCGGTATAATTAAGGAAAACATACGGGACAACTCCCGGGGCGCAGGAGGCGCAGAAGGCCCCAGGCTGTTTTACCGGTGACGGGTGGGTATCAATATGATTTTTCTCTATAATCTTCAGCGCCCTTTTATGAAACCCCGGGGAAAATTCGCCAAAAGTCTTAAGAACCGTATCAAGGGCCTTCTCAAAAGAAACTTTTTTTTCCTTTTTCCCTGAAGGAGAATATATATCAAACCTCGGCAGTCTTTCCTGACCATCTTCCCCAGCCTTATACCCGAAATACCTTTTAAAGATATGACGGTTTTTTCTGCAGGCATCCAGCAGGGCCTCAACCGCGCCATCCGGAACCCGGTTGAGCTTATTCCTCATCTGTATGGGAGAATCGTACCCTCTCAGCCCGGTCTCAAACCCCCAGTCCTTTACAACTGATCTGAATACACTGAAAAACTTATCAGTGTTATCGCGGTATTTTTCTAGAAGAACCGTGTACGCCGCTCTCCGGTTTTCAGGGACCGGAGAATAAACATACCTCATAAGTTCAGCCTGGGATCTGACCCGCCTGCCGCGCTTTCCCTCGGGACGGAAATCATACTCAAACCCCGTCTCTATCAGCGCCCTCATATCTGTAAGCGGTTCTATACCGCAGGCGTCCTTGGCGTCAATTATCATCTCCTCTCTTTCGGATAAAGTATGAGAAGCCATCTCCCGCATATTCTTCAAATGATCACTCATCTCCGGGCAGGCGCCAAAAAGTCGGAAGGCGTTTATATTATCCAGCGGGAGGCTGCGACCCGTCTTCCTTCCCATTACCCAGTGC
>SLGR01000209.1 GCA_007136585.1 Candidatus Sumerlaeota bacterium
AGAAAGAAGGATCCGATGATAAAAGAAAATAAAGTCCTGAAAAAGATCCTCGCAACCCGGAAAGATATCAACCTTGAAGTTCTCCACGAACTTATACGGCTGGCGGTGGAGATAGCAAGGGAAGGGCGGGAAGGAAGGAAGATAGGCACGTTGTTTATTTTTTCCGATTCGGAGAATACCCTGAAAAAATCAAAGAGCATGATCCTTGACCCCCTGGCCGGTCACCCGGAGAGCAGAAAAAATATCTATGATTTTAATATGAGGGAGACCGTAAAGGAACTGGCGCAGCTGGACGGGGCCTTCATAGTGTCTGACGAAGGGGTGATTCTGTCGGCCTGCCGTTATATATGCGCGGATTCCTCCGGGGTGAGTATCCCGCTGGGGCTGGGGGCCCGTCATATGGCCGCCGCCGCGATAACTTCCGTAACAAAAAGCGTGGCTGTTGTGGTATCAGAGAACTCCATTGTAAGGGTTTTTGATAAAGGCGAGCTTGTGACCGAGATTATACCCGAGCTCTGGCTTATGAGCAGCAGCAGTATACAGCAGGAAGGCGGTTATTCCCGGGATGAGGACAGGGAGATAACCGTTATAAGCAGGAAAAAATGAACCGGGGTTTACCTGAGAATAGATAAGCTGCCTGAAAATAAATTCCGGCTTACTCTGCCGGAGAGCCGATTTAAAAAAAATCCGGAATCTGCTATAAGTTTAGCCGTATGAAAGTTACTATAGCTGATTACGGGCTCGGAAATATTACCAGTGTGCAGCGCGCTTTTGAGCGTGTCGGGGCTGAAACTCTCAGGACAGGCGACCCGAAGGATATATCCAGGGCGGAGGCGCTGGCGGTTCCCGGGGTGGGTGCCTTCAGACAGGCTATGGTGAACCTGGAGAGACTGGGGCTTACAGCACCCCTAATGGATTACCTTTCCCGCGGGCGCCCCTACCTGGGGATATGCCTGGGGATGCAGATACTCTTTTCCGAGAGCCTTGAGTACGGGCATCATAGCGGCCTGGATATAATTCCCGGAAGAGTAGGGAAGATAACCGGTGATGTGAAGATACCTCATATGGGATGGAACCGGGTTGAACCGGAGCCGGCCGGCTCGGAGATGTTCAATGGGATCCCGGGCGGGGAGTTTTTTTATTTTGACCATTCGTTCTGCGCGGTCCCGAGGGAACCCGATGCAGTGGCGGCTGTTACGGAATACGGGGGCAGTATTGTCTCCGCCGTATCCGACGGAAAGATATGGGGGGTGCAGTTCCATCCGGAGAAAAGCGCTGCCCCCGGGCTGAAGCTGATAGAAAATTTTCTAAAATTTTCAGAGGAGGCTTAGGGGAATGCTTGCTAAAAGGATAATCCCCTGCCTGGACGTCTGCGGCGGGCGTGTTGTTAAGGGAGTGGAGTTTATGAACCTTCGTGACGCCGGGGACCCCGTTGAGGCCGGGGAGAGGTACTCTTTAGAGGGCGCGGATGAACTTGTTTTTCTGGATATTACCGCAACAAGCGAAAAACGAAGAACTGTAATTGAGCTTGTAGACAGGATAGCGGAAAAGGTATTCATCCCGTTTACCGTAGGGGGCGGTATAGAGAGCCTTGAGGATATAAGCGCAGCCCTTGATGCGGGGGCGGATAAGGTTTCAATAAATACCGGGGCCGTGAGAAACCCGGAGATTCTCAGCAAGGCGGCTGAATCCTTCGGAAGCCAGTGTATAGTCGCCGCTGTTGATGCCGGGAGAAGGGCCCCCGGGCGCTGGGAGGTCTTTATCTGCGGCGGGCGCGAGCCGGCCGGGATTGACGCGCTTGAATGGGCTGTGGAGGTTGAAAGACTGGGCGCCGGAGAGATACTCCTTACAAGTATGAATTCGGACGGGAGACGCGCCGGTTATGATATAGAGTTAACGAGGGCTGTAACCTGTTCCGTGAATATCCCTGTCATAGCTTCAGGGGGTGCGGGGTCAAAGGAACACCTGGCGGAGGTCATTCTTGAAGGGGGTGCGGACGCGGTTCTGGCTGCCTCTATATTTCACTACGAAGAATGCTCTATCAGCCAGGTAAAAGAGTATCTTGCGGGCCGGGGGATACCCGTAAGGATGGTATCCCTCCCCTGAAAACCATAAAATGCGTCGGATAATCAGGCCTGATGAGAAACACTCACGAACTCAGCAGCAAGTTTCGCGTCAAGGCTGCCTTTACGGCACCTATTTTTACATATACCGCCTCGGACTCCTATAATATCCGCGCCTGTCATAGCAATTTTAGGCAAATCTTCAAGTCCGAGGCTCCCTGCAAGGCTGGCATTAAGACCTTGAGCGTGGCAGGAAGATACAAATTCCTTCAGGTAGTCAACAGAAAGGTGCTGAAGCAGGCTTCTGCCATCCTTTATAAGCGTATCTATTAGGCATGTGTCTATTCCGATTTTACCGGCAATTTCAGGCAGCAGAAGAGGATCAAGCGTTGATTTATGCATATACTCTGCGTATACAGCAGCTACTATTTTTGTTTCACTACTTGCAATCCTGACAGAATTTACAACCCAGAAAAGAAGATTTGCGGCCTCTTCCAGAGTACGAACACCCCTAAGGCCCACCTTAACATAATCCGGCTTGAAACAGCAGGCTCCCATACAAGCAAGTGAAACCGTTCCGGGAAGATAAGGCACATCTCCCACTGGAATACTAATAATGGTATTCTTAGGCAGTGCTTCCTGTACCTCCTTAATAATCTTGGGGACAGGTGCTCCAAGTGAGCCCTCTTCCGGATTTTTGATATCTATTACATCAAATCCGATGTTTGAGATCAAAGAGGCTTCTTTTTTATTAATTATTGTTATGAGAGTTTTCACTAATGATAATTTAACAAAACACTCATTTTATATCAAGCCGAATAATCATATTCTGTTAAGTAATCTTATCAGTCTTCCGACAGGGCAGCTTATTAGTCCTATCCTGTAACCTATCCTGCAACCTCTTATGCATAATTTGGAAAAAATGCAGTACGAACACGGCTTAACCTCCCAATTAGCGAATGGTTTAAGCCTTTCAAGAAGAACCACTATTTCATCTTCTAATATGTTACCCACTTTCAGGTCGTAATCCGCTCCGTTGCAGGGGACCACACTGCCATCTGGTTTTATGCAGGGAAAACTCCCGGGGTAACAGCGACTTGCCTCCACCGGAGGTTTCCTGAGACTCCTCAGAATAAAAGGCTCAATGAATCCCCAGAATAAAGCAGTTTGGAACGAAGAAAAAAGAAAAATCTTTTTCTTTCTTTCGCTCATCCGGCTTGTAGGCATATACACATTAATATCGAATCTTTTTGCGCCAAGAATCTTTGCCTTACGGTATACCTTGAAGAGTTCCCAGTAATTGACCCG
>SLGR01000250.1 GCA_007136585.1 Candidatus Sumerlaeota bacterium
GATTTTGTAAAGCTATTATTTCAAGTTTTAGCTAACAAAAATGGGGATGAATTTAGTCCCTGAAACGGTAAATGCCCATATTTAATATTACTGTTTTTTATAACCACCACATTATTTTTGAACTGGATAATAAACAAGGGACTTCATTTTTACTCCTATGATGATGTAGTACGTCTTCTTATCGGGAAAAACATGCTTGAGGGTATCTCGTCTCTTATTCCCGAGGTATGGCTTCCGCTCTCGCCCCTTCTGCTTGGATATATCCATACGCTTACCGGAAATCTCTTCAGCGTAAACATACTGAATATAGCCCTTACAGTTATATCCGCCTTCTTTGTGCACAGGATTGCGCTTATCCTTCATCCTGAAAACCGCATAGCCGCCGTGCTGGCCGCAGCTTTATGTCTGGGTAACTCTCATCTCGTAATGCTCAGCGTATCCGGCGCCGCCGAACCGTTTTTCTGGGCTTTGGTTCTTTCCCATCTTTATTTTCTCATTGATTTTTATAGTACTTCCCGTCTTGGAAGCGCTGCGGCGGCGGTTCTGCTTTTGAGCCTGGCCTGCTGGACGCGCCCGGAAGCCTGGATATTTCTTACCGCCGAAACTGCGGTTTTTCTATACTATACCATCAAAAAACACAAAATCAATATTTTTCCAGTCAGGCTGCTCTATCTAATACTACCCTGGTGCGCGCTGGGGTTTTTCTTTCTTATCTATTACCTGACTTATGATAAGTTTTACTGGAATGTACGTTACAGGGTGTTCCAGAGGTACGGAATCGGCTCCTTAAAACTCTACCCGCTGCAGCTGTGGCGGATGAGCGGTGGCCTGGCAGGCGCGGCTGGTTTTCTTGCAGCCTGGAAGCCTTTCCTTAAGAACCGAACGTCCAGGTTTTATCTGGCCGTCTCCATCCTGGCTTTCGGATTATTCACTCTGAGTTCCTACACGGCAGGTATCTCCGTTTTATACCGGAGAACCACCGTATGGACACTTCTGATATTCTCCCCTGTAATAGCTGCGGGGTGGGTCAGAATACTCAGCCGCGTCGGGAATCTATACCCGGGATTTGTGAAATTGGGACGCGGAATATCTTACTCTATACCCTTCATAGTATCCTTCCTGGTATTACAGGCATTTGACTCATACCGCAACGGGATTTCCCTTGCGGAAACAGGGACCCGGAACATAAAAGAAATAACCTCGGGGAAACATAATCAGAATTACCCTAATATTCTTGTAGAACTTTACGAAGGCAGTGACCAGAACCATGTGCATTCGGTGAAGCTATTTGAACTCTTCGCCGAAAACAGAAACATTTTCTACGACAGAAAGCCCATCTATACTATAACCATCCCCGGGGATATCCATACCCTCATAACTGAAAATAATCCATCAATCATAGCACTTTCTCCGGAAAAATTTAAAGAATACCTTGAGCTGAAACATATCGGAACGGTAGCAGTTGAAACCGGCAACTCAGCCGTTTCTCTGAAACAGAAACTCACATGGCCGGCAAGTTTTATGTACCCATACTCTGTATTTACCAGACCTTATAAGGAGGAAAAGTGAGCGGTTCCGTTCCTGTTGACCTCTCCCTTCTCACTCCCCTGCATAACGAAAAAACCTGGGCCGGGAGAATAATCAGGGATATAACTTCCGGGCTTGATAAATTATCTATAAGGTACGAACTTATACTCTCCGAGAACGGAAGCACCGACGGAACTGAAAAAGTCCTCAAAGAAATATCCTCTGGAAAAGAGAACATAAGGGTACTCTCCATAAAAGAAGCCGATTATGGAGCATCCCTTAAGAAAGGATTACAGGCTTCGACTGGAAAGTCTGTTTACATATTTGATTTTGATCTCTGGCAGCCGGAGTTTCTGATAAAAGCTCTTAAGCTTCAAGATTCCCATCCCCGCTCTGTTATAGTCGGAAACAAAATCACAGGAAATGATTTCAGACCCGCACGCAGGCGGGCGGCCACACTCCTTCTCTCAAAGTTTACGGGATTTTTCTTTCCCGAACTTAAGGGGATTGATATTCACGGCTCTATGCTTATTACTGGAATAACAGGGAAAAAAGCCTCCCGGAGATGCCGGAGAGGAGGAGATTCATTTAAACTGGAACTCTTACTATGTTTAAAGGATGACGAAGCGGAGATAATAAGCGTCCCGATGAATGTCAGTGAAATTAGATCCAGAAGAACCGGGATACTGAGATCCGCCCTGTCATTTGCGTCTGGAGCAGCAGCAATCCGGGCAGAACGTACTCGGTTACCCGGTAGAACCAGCTAAGTTATCGTATGGGTTGCGTAACCATATACCTGATATTAACTTTCATATTCCTTCTTCCCCTGCTCTTCGCAAACCTTGTGACAGGGGCCTTCGTGGTTCTGGGGTTTACACCCTACCAGGCGCTTATGCTTATGTTTGCGGTTATCACAGGAGGGATGATAAATATACCCGTAAAGACCTGGGAGGAGACATACACTCCTCCGTCCGGTATGAGATATCCCTTTCTGGGTTTATTCCCGCGCAGGGCTCCTCTGACCCGTAAAAAGTTTCTGGCGGTTAATCTCGGAGGAGCCATTATACCGGGGGTGGTGAGCCTTTGGCAGATTTACCGGATACTCACCGAGTTTTCCGAAACCCACCCCCACGGCGGGATTGTTTTTATATTTGTGCTTATGCTTAATACACTGGTTAGTTACAGGATCGCAAAGCCGGTAGAGAACAGAGGTATCTCTCTGCCGGCATTCATTCCCCCGATTGTTGTATCTGTTCCCAGCCTGCTCCTTGCCCCGGGGATAGCGCCCGTCATAGCCTTCCCCGCCGGAGTTCTCGGGGTACTTATAGGAGCGGATCTGATGCATCTGGGAGATATAAGAAACCTCAACGGACCGGGCGGGAGCATAGGCGGGGCGGGAACCTTTGACGGTGTTTTTCTTACGGGAGTGCTCTCGGTTTTCCTTACCGTCTGAAAAGCGCGCCCCTTAAGAACATACTGCTGAATATATACCCCGCTGCCATAAGGACCCAGGAAAAAAGAGTTACGGAAGCGGTTTTCCAGAGGGAGGCCTCTTCCATAGAGTAGGTTGCTGCCATAACCAGGGCCGTGGCCAGCCAGACGCCGCCTATAATAAACACCGGGGAATATAAAACAGGAACCGCTCCCAGAATACGGATCGCTCCAGGGGCAGCCGAAAGTCCTGTAGCCCTGAGAAGACCCTTAAACTCAAGGTCGCTCTTTAACTTAAATACCTTTCCGGCCAGAAGGTATATAATACCCGTCCATATTAACCACCTGATGCAGGTATTCAGGATATTTGCGAGTATCCCAACAACTCCCCTGAAAGGAAGACCCGCTATCC
>SLGR01000188.1 GCA_007136585.1 Candidatus Sumerlaeota bacterium
AAAGGAAGCGGAATAAATCTTCCGGAAAAAAAAATTATAATAAGCCCCGAAACCACCGCCCCCGTTAAAAGAAGACCAGCGACGGAGACTGCTAAACCCGGGTAAATAAGTCCGGACGTCCCGGCCGCTGTAAGAAGAAAGAAGAAAAGAAAGGCAAGAAACCGGGGTTTATTCAAAGATGTCCCCCTCCCTGACAGGGTTTCCTGCCATAAACTCAGCGGCGCTCATTATCCTTTTACCTGAGGGCTGAAGGCTTAGGATGCGCACGCACCCGTCAGAGGCCGAAACATCAAAATAATCCCTGCATACCCGGAAGACCCTTCCCGGCAGCCCGAAAGGGCCGGCTGAAACCGCTGCGGAGATTATCTTTATATTCAGCTCCTTAGCGGTAAAGGTGCTCCAGCACCCCGGCGAGGGGCTCATTCCCCTTATCAGTCCGGTTATCCTGACGGCGGGGTCCGACCAGTCGATCCTCATCCGTCCTTTTATTTTCGGGGCCCGGGAAACTCCTCTCTCACCCTGGGGTGAAACGGGGATATTTTCTCCTGAGGCGGCTCTCCTGAAAAAATCACCGGTAAGCTCAACTCCGCGGAGAGTAAGGCGCTCCTTAAGCGAAGCATAGTTATCCGTATCCAGAACCGGCTCCTCTAAACTTGAGATTATATCTCCCGCATCAACCCCCTCGTTCATTCTTATAAGGGTTACCCCGGTCCTGCTGTAACCTTTAAAGAGGGCCCACCTTACAGGGGCCGCACCCCTTAGATCCGGAAGGAGCGAATAATGAATATTATAACACCCCATGGGGAAAAGCCCCAGAACCTCTTCTGAGAGTATCTGTCCGAAATCCACCACAAATCCGGCATGGGGTGAGGTTTTTTTTATAGCTTCAACAGATTCCGGAGAGTTTATATCTTCGGTCTGAAAGGCCGTAAGCCCGCTCCGGTCGCAGTAGGAAGCAAGGTACCCCCGCAAAACTTTTCTCCCGCGCCCGCGGGGCCTGTCCGGCCAGGTCACTCCGAGAAGAAGCTCCACCTCATCCATACTCTCAAGAAGTTCTGCGTACCTGCATCCGGTCCGTGAACCGGATACTATAACCGTTCTTACGGGGGAGGTTTTCATTCTAATCACGCGAGTTCCCGGACCGCCCGGGCTCTTAGAATTTTTTCCGGCAGAGTCTGACGGGGTCATGAAGGCTCCATAATCCTTATGATACGGATATCATCTCTCCGATCCCCGTTTTTTCCTCGCGGCCTTTAAAAGATACCATATACGTTTGTGTGAACTGAGCCTGTCAGGGAAAAGTATCCCGTTTAAATGGTCAATCTCGTGCTGTATCACGACACTCAGGAGCCCCCCGGCCTCTATGACTTGCCTGTCAGACCCCGGGCCGGTCTCAACCTTTATGGATGCGCTGCGGGGAACCGGGGCCGTTACGCCTGCGACGCTCAAACACCCTTCTTCTATTGAAAAACTTCCGGAAGATTCTATTATACGGGGGTTCAGAAGAAGAAGAGGCTTATCCAGACTCTCATCGGCGGTTTCCGAGACCACGGCAACCTGCCTGTCTATCCCAACCTGCGGGGCAGCCAGGCCTATACCGGAATAATTATACATTGAGGTTATAAGACGGGGGAAAAGTTCGGCCGCCTCTTCATCCGAAGCTTCGGCAGCCTTCTTTCTCAGTATATCATCAGGATAAAGCCTTAACTTCACGTTATATCTCCCGGGTCAACGTTGACCCTTATTCCGTTAAGCCCTCCCCGGGCCCCTGTTTCAAGAAGCTCCTTACGGACAGCCTCGCCGCGTGTCTTGAGAAGCACCTTCCAGGTGTTACGGCGCCTCCCTCCGCGTCCGGGGAGACGGACCGGACCCAGGAGCTCCGTCCCGGGAATACGGCTGAGGTTCTCCGCCGCCTTCCCGAGCCTAGCCGGAACCCTTTCCCCGGAAGCGGATAGGCTTATAAGGCGGGAGAAAGGAGGGAACCCGGAGCCCTCCCTGTTCTTTATCTCCTGTTCATAGAAGCTCATGTAATCTCCCTCAAGAAGAGCCCTTACAGCATAATGCCCGGGGTTGAGCGTCTGCACTATAAGCCGACCGGAGGCTGAACCCCGGGAAGCGCGCCCGGCAAGCTGGCTAAGCAGGTCGTAAACCCTTTCAGGGGCCCTGAAATCCGGAACCATAAGACCCGCCTCCGCATTTATAACGCCCGTAAGCTCAACACCCGGGAAATCCCAACCCTTTGCCACAAGGCGCGTGCCTACAAGTATTGAACACCTGCGGTCAAGGAAACTTCTGAATATCCTCTCACCCCCGCTTTTACCTGCGGCATCAGAGTCCAGTCTCAGCACCTTCTCATCCGGAAATATTTTCTCAAGAGCGGCCGCGACCCTCTGGGTCCCCGCGCCGGAATACCTGAAAACTTCTCCCTGGCAAAGGGGGCATTTCCGGACAAGAGCGCGGGAAAACCCGCAAAAATGACACAGGAGACTGCGGTTCGCGCTGTGATAAACCAGGCCCCCGGAACATTCCGGGCATTTTATATTTTCCCCGCAGGTTTTGCAAACAACGTACGGGGCATACCCGCGGCGGTTTATGAGTATAACCGCCTGGGCTTTTTTCTCAAGTGTTTCTTCCAGGGCGGAAAGAAGTCTGCGTGAAAAGAAAAAACCTTTTTTCTCGTGTCTCATATCCACCACTTCAACCCGGGTCCTCCCTCCCGGGGCGGGTTTGCCGGGCAGCCTGAGAAGCTCCGTCTCCCCGGAGAGGGCGGTGTGCATACTCTCAACCTCCGGAGTTGCGCTGGCCTCCACAAGGACCGCGCTCTCTATCCGGCACCTCATCCCGGCAACCTTCCTGGCATCGTAATAAGGGGAAGACTGTTCCTTGTAAGAAGGGTCGTGCTCCTCGTCTATTACAATACCGCCCAGGTCCCTGAAGGGAGCAAAGACCGCAGAGCGGGTCCCGATAAGTATATCCACATCCCCCTTAAGCAGCTTCATTATAAGGGCCCCCTTTCTGACCGGGGTCATACCGCTGTGCCAGAGAGCTGTCCTGGCGGAGCCGAACCGGGCCCTGAACCTGTCAACGAGCTGGGCGGTTATGGCTATCTCGGGCACAAGAACAAGGAGCTGACGGGACCGGCTTATGAGCCGGCCGGCAAGGTGCATATAAACCTCCGTCTTCCCGGAGGCCGTATCCCCGTGAAGAAGAAACCCGGCATAACCGCCGGGAAGAGACTTTTCTATGGCGGATACAGCTTCTTTCTGGCGGCCGGTCAGAAGAAACCCGCTCTCGCTGGGAGGGGTCTGGTCCGGAGGGGCGGAGAGTTTCCTTGAAGGCAGTTTCACCGAAGCAGGGAGCATA
>SLGR01000140.1 GCA_007136585.1 Candidatus Sumerlaeota bacterium
AGCAGGTATACGGATAACGAGATGGCGGAGATTGTGCAAAAGAAAAGGGATGAATTATTTGCTACAATCAGAAAGGCAGCATGACTCTGCTTCAGGCTCATCTTTGGATTGGAAAAGACTTATTTAACCGCAGGGCGCGGGAGTTGAATACGGCGGTTTATTTTAATATAATACCGCCCTGAAATCAGAAACAGAAAGGATATTTGAATTATGGAAACCAAAAAAGAATATTTAGCGGAACTGCAAGGAAAGAAAATTCTCTACCTCTGCATGGAGATGCTTATGCCCGAGCTGAGCTCTTCAGCAAGGGCCGCTAACTTCAAAGGCGGGCTGGGTATACTGGCCGGTGATACTATGGAGGGGCTGAAAGCAGCAGGCCTTGACGTAACGGCCATAATCCCGCTTTACAAGTACGAGTGGATCCAGGAAATCAAAGACGGCGGGCAGGATATAAAGACGCGGGAGGTCAACTACGCCAACGAACCCGTGCAGGAGGTCAGGGACCCCGAAGGGAATCTCCTGACACTTGATATAGAATTCGAGGGAACCCAATACCCCGTGCATGTGTATGAGATGAGCCGGGCCGGGGTCCCTGTATACCTTCTTAGAAACGGCGAGGTCTTTGATGTCCTTTATACCGGTGACAGGAAGCAGAGACTCCGGCAGGAGGTCGTAATCGGGAAAGCCGTCCCGGCGCTCCTTGAGGCCCTTGATATCAAGATAGATATACTCCACCTCAACGAGGCCCATACCATAGCCGCGGCCTGTTTTCTGAAAGAACAGGAGAGGTACAGCAGGATCCCCGTGCTTTTTACGACTCACACCCCCGTGCCTGCGGGGATGGAAAAATACGACAGGAACTGGTTTAAAAGTATGGGTATTGACGAAAAGTACCGCCCCCTCTTTGAAAAAGGGGAGGTCATTGATTTTACAAAGGCCGCCCTGGAGCTCTCTTCACTTACAAACGGCGTATCGGCGGAACACGCCGAGGTGACAAAGAATATGTTCCTCCCCCGGAGGAGCAAGATCATAGGGATTACCAACGGTTCCTCCCTCAAATGGCAGGCCGAAGGGATAACCCCCGATATAACCGCAGATAAGCTCTGGGAGATACACCAGGATTATAAGCGGAGGGCCCTTGAAGACGCCTCATGGAGGGCCAGGGAGTTCCTTGGGATAGATCCTGAATACGATATGAACAAACCCATTGCCGGGATGTTCCGCCGGCTGGCCGGGTACAAGCAGCAGTACCCGATGCTCAAGGATATAATAAGCGCAGTCTGCGGTGACCGGGGTAAGAAATACCATACCCCGCTGGGAGAGCTCGACGGGCTCGGGATACAGCTCTTTGCCGGCGGGTTCGCGCACCCCAGGGACGATGAGAGAAAAGAGTGGGTCCGGAGATTCATAGAGTGGACGCTCTCCGGTGAACTTACAGGCAGGTTCACATTCCTGCCGGGGTACGGGATGAGGATGCTGGCCCACGGGGCCAGGGGATACGATTTCTGGCTGAGCACCCCTCTCAAGGATATGGAGGCCTGCGGGACCTCCGACCAGCGGGCGGCCCTTAACGGGAATATCAACATATCTTCATTCACGGGAGGGGCAAGAGAGTACCTCACTGAGATCAACACCGAAACCCTTGAGGGTTCGGCCTTCTTTATCGACCCTTACGGACCCGGGACCCTCTACCGTAAACTGGAGGAGGCATCCCGGCTGTACTATGAGTGTATTGAAGGCAGAAATGATAATTATAAAAAGATAATGCTCAACTCCCTCAGGGCGGCTCTGAATATGAACGCGGAGGATATGGCGGAAAGGTACGCGCGGGATTTCTATATCCCGGCCCTGGAACTCGCAGGTGAATAACCCTGAAGCTGAACTTATACTCGGGGTTCATTTTCATCAGCCGGCGGGGAACTTTACCCGCATCCTTGAAGAGGCCTACGAAACCTGTTACCGTCCCTTCATTGATTCTTTCAGGCGTCGTAGCGGGCTGAAACTCTGCCTGCATATATCCTCTCCTCTCCTTGAGTTCTTCCTGGAGAAGCACCCGGATTTTATCGGGATAATAAGAGAAGAGATATCCAGGGATAAGATAGAGATGATCGGAGGCGGGTTCTACGAACCCGTGCTTATCTCTATCCCCGCCCGTGATATAGCCGGACAGATCCGGATGACCCGCGATTTCTATAAAGAGCATCTCGGAACGGATTTCAGGGGAATATGGCTTACCGAACGTGTATGGGAACCTCATCTCCCCTCCCTCCTTGACGGGACAGGCGCAGAGTACCTGGCCCTGGATGACACCCATCTCATACAGTCGGGGTACGACCCTGAGGTACCCGGGTACTTTGTTACAGAAGACCTGGGAATACCTCTGGGGATATTTCCCATAAGCAAAGAGCTCCGTTACTCCATCCCTTTCAAACCGGCGGAGAAGGTTATCTCATTTTTCAGGGAAAAGGCGGAGACTATTGAAAGGGCCCTATTCTGTATGCTGGACGACGGGGAAAAGTTCGGGCTCTGGCCCGGGACCGCTGAATGGGTATACGGGAAAGGGTGGCTGGATAAGTTCTTCGGGCTCCTGGAGGAAAACTCCGGATGGCTGAAAACGCGGACCCTATCGGAGTATTACGATAGCCGCCGGCCGGCCGGACGCATCTACCCCGCCGCGACCCAGTACCAGGAGATGCGCCAGTGGTCCCTCCCGGAGAAATCCGCCCTCAACTTCGGGGAAGTTCAGAAAAAACTCGGGGATAAAGGGATGCTCGGAGAGACGGACCCGCTGCTGAGAGGCGGGGTATGGCGGAGCTATTTCGCAAAATACCCCGAATCCGATTATATGCATAAGAAGATGCTTTACCTGAGCCGGGAGCTGAACCTGCTTTCAGAAAAAATGGACCCGGAGACCCTGGAGAAGGCCCGGAAAGCACTCTACAAGGCCCAGTGCAACTGCCCCTACTGGCACGGGGTCTTCGGGGGACTTTACCTTCCGCACCTGAGAAACTCCGTATACGAGAATTTAAACAACCTCCACTCCATACTTGACCGGACATCAGGAAGGGGCGGAGATTTTATTTATACCTCTCTCCTTGATATGGACGGCGACCTGGAGAACGAGGCCCTCGTAGATACGGGAACGCTTTTTATATGCGTAAGGAAAGGAGGGATAATAAACGAACTCTCCGACAAGAGAACCCTGTTGAACCTTCTTGATACAGTATCCCGCAGACCCGAGGCCTACCATAAAAAGATCCTTGACGCTGAAAACAAAACCGGGGAGAAAACCCCGGAAGATAAGAATACTGACGGGATAGATTCCATACACGATCTGGAAGAAAAGAACGCCGCAT
>SLGR01000092.1 GCA_007136585.1 Candidatus Sumerlaeota bacterium
ATCATATTTATACCGTTTCGGTCAAGAGAGATTCGCAGGTCTATGCGGTACGCCCTTCCGCGGGGGAGGCCTCCTCAGCCTTTATGATAGAGTACTTGGCAAGAAGGGGCCCGAATATTTCGTATATTACCGTTGTGGCTATTATAACCGAGAGCACATACCCTCCCGGGCCCGGGAAGAAACTGTTTATTATCATCGCCATACCCAGCGCGACACCCGCCTGGGGGGCAAGCCCCGCTCCCAGGTATCTCCGGTATATTCCGGGAAGCCCCATAACCCTTGCCGCCGCCCATACGCCGGAAACCTTCCCCAGCATCCTCGCGATAATATATGTACCGCCCAGAACCGCGAACATCCCGGTAAGCGGGGTTTCAAGGCTGGCCCCGGCAAGAACGAAAAATATAAGATACAGAGGCGCATCCACTTTCCTGAGGTTCTCAAAAAAACTGAAACTCTCCCTGTTGAAATTAACCAGGGCCCCGGACATAACCATACTTGAAAGAAGAACCGAAACCCCAAGAAGATGGGCCAGCCCCGAGTTCAGAAGTATGAACCCCAGGACATAGAGAAGTATCTCGGAAGGCCTGGATATATACCCGGAGAATAAAGAGAATATCCATCCCATAGCCGTTCCAAGGATAAAAGAACCCGCCACCTCGGAGAGACCGTAAAACAGGCCCTGGGAAATCCCTTCACCCCCGGAGAGCAGGGAAAAAAAGAGCGCAAATATAATCAGGCCCCAGACATCGGAGAAGGCGACAACCCCGAGGAGGGTATCCGTAAACCGCCCTTTCGCACGGAGCTCCCTGACCACCATCACAACCGCAGGGGGCGCGGTTGCGGGGGCTACAGCAGAGAGAGCAAGCGATATAAAAAGATCCCCTGTCAGAAGGTACACCGCAGCACCCGTGACCAGGCAGGCCGTAATACTCTGCGCAAGGGATATGTATATTACAGGGCGCCCTATCTCTCTGAGGCGCTGTATGGAAAAGTTCTGTCCCAGGCTGAAAGAGATCACACTCAGCGCAAAAGTTGATATCAGCCCGGAGGCCTCAAGAAACGCCCCGGAAACCACGTTCAGGAATACGGGGCCGGCCAGAACTCCCAGTATCATATACGAAGTAACAGCGGGAAGACGGAGCCGGCGCAGTAGACCCGAGAGGGTCAGCGCTGAAAGAAAAATTATCCCCATCGAAAGCAGGGGATGGATATTCATTTAATAATGCCTTTCTTTTTAAAAAGGGTGTATATTATATCAAAAAGCCCGAGAACTCCCTCCAGCCGTCCGTCGGGACCGGTAACCAGAAGGAGCCTTGTATTGTTCTTTTTCATTACCGAGTAGGCCTTAAGTATTGAATCTCCGGGAGATACACTCATAAAGTCCGGTGACATTATCTCGTCGGCAACCACAAGTATCCCCATCTCCGGGGTTATATACTCCATCTCGAGCTCGTCCGAAGGGGCCTCGTCTATAAAAGGCATAGTCTGAAGAAGCCTGGTAATCTCTGAAGACCGCGGCTGGAAGACCGAGGTTATACCGTCAAGAGTTATGACCCCGGCAACCCTTCTCTCTCCCTCAACAACAGGGAGCACGTGAAACCTGTGTTCCCTGAAGACCTTTATTATCTCCTTAAGCGGAGCGCCTCGCCTCACCGAAACCGGATCCGGATCTATGCACTCACTGACTTTTAACATACCATTATATGCCTGTTCTTGCGTTCCCTGTCTATCTTCTCGGCTTTCAGCTTCTCCACCGAATTGTAATCAACATCAATACTGCCTATGGGGTTTTCATCGGGGCGGCTCCCGTGAGAATCGGAACCTCCTGTAACCAGGAGACCCAGGTCAGAAGCAAACCCGGCAAGTTTTCCGGACTGTCTGGCATCCTGTCCGGGGTGGTAGGCCTCTATCCCGCAGAGCCCCTGTTTTTTGAGTTTTCTCAGAAACGACTTATGCCCGCCCCCGTAAACCGGGTGCGCCACCACCGGAAGCCCCCCCACCCTCTGTATCATACTTATGGCCTCGTCCGGGGTTACCCTGAGTTTCTTTACAAAAGCCGGGCGCCCCTGCTCAAGGTATTTTCTGAAAGCCTCCTGGGTATCGGATACTATACCGGAATTCACAAGACACCTGGCAAAATGTATCCTGCTTATTGACCCCTCGCCCGCATAGGAAAAAAGCATCTGCTCATCTATATCAACCCCTATTTTCTTCAGTTTGTTGAGTATATGTATGGCCCTTCTTTCCCTGGCCCTCTGGAAAACCTTAAGTTTTCCCTGAAACCAGTTATTCTCCCAGTTTATATAAAAGCCCAGCATATGTATCTCCGTGCCGTTATACTCGCACGAAAGCTCTATCCCCGGTATAACCTCTATCCCGTACCTGGCCCCCGCCTTAAGGGCGCGTTCGATCCCCTCGGTTATGTCATGGTCAGTAACGGCTATCGCCGAGACCCCTGCGCTTATGGCCGCCTCCACGGCCTCTTCGGGCTGGTAGGTGCCGTCCGAAAATGTGGTATGAATATGAAGATCCGCTTTTTTAATCGTGCTCAAAGTTACTTCTTCCTTTTCTGCGCCTCTATCATCCTGCGTATCTCACCCCCTATATCCTCTTTGAGTTCCGCCATGCTCTCAAAGGCCTTTACCGCCCTGTCCCTGACCCTTTCTTCAACATCCTCAATAAGTTTCCGTATAACCGGAACGGTTTCAGGGGTCCCTATCTCCCCGGCCGCCCAGGCCGCCGAGGCCCTCATCCACTTATCTGAATGCTCGGCCATCCTTTTAAGGACAGTCAGGGAGGCCTCCTGGTTATAGCGGTATATGGCAACACAGGCGTTTGCCCTCACCCTGTTATTGGGATCGCTGAGATAGGGCTTGAGCATCTTTTCCGCTATATTGGGATCGGATATTGTTTTCGGGATCATCTCCACACCGTCGGCTCGGGCCCGGACATGAGGGTTCACATCAGTTATGACCATCCGTCCGTCTTTTCCCTTAAGCTCAATTTTCTCGGTCTTTTCCCCCGCAAGGGCTTTTGCCTGCATATTCAGAAGCTCAAGAAGCCGGTTCTGGTTTTCTTCAAACTGGCCTTCAAGGCGGTCTTTTATCTCCTCAAGATCTTTCTTAGCCTGACCCGAAGCCGAGAAAGAAACCTGCTTGACGGCTTCCCGCTGCCCGTCTATCATCTTGTTTATACTTCGGGCAACCCTTTCCTCAAGCTCCCCGGACTGCTCCTCGGCCTCCTTCAGACGGGCGGCGATCTTTTCTTCCAGTTCCTCAATCTGGTACTGCCCCTCATAACTTGTATCACTCAGCCTTCTGAGCGCCCTGAATATGAGAAACCCCACCAGAAGGAAAAGAACTCCTCCCCCCGAGAGCCCGTAAAGAAGGATCCTACCCGATCTCTCCCCCCTGTCACGGAGCGCTTCTATCTGCGCCGAATATTCCTCAATCTCCCCCTGTACCGATGAGAGTTCCTGCTGAAGAGTATCCCTCTGGGCTGTAAGCCGGTTTATCTGGTTCCTCAGCGATGCGTTCGCCGAGCGCTGGGCGGAAAGCTGCTCCCTGAGCTCACGGAGCTCCGGGGCGGGGTCAGGGGCGGCGGGACGGGGAGGTGAGACCTCCGCCTCCACGGCATCTATAAGCTCCCTTGCCTCCTCACCTTCGGGGTCTGCCTCAAGGGCCTTTCTGAAATATTCCAGGGCCCTGCTCTGCCTCTCCCTCTCAAGATGCGCTTTCCCTTCCTCAAGGTAGGAATTATAGAGCAGCCGGCGGGCGCGGGGATTATCCTCTATTTCAAGAACCCTCTCAAAATCGGTTATCGCCTCAGTGTAATCTCCCCTCAGGTACCGGCGTATGCCTCTCTCCAGTATATCGGAGACCGCGGAGTGACCCGCCGAAAAAACCGTAAAGACCAGAATTATAACAGCTGAATATATTTTATTCCTCACCTAAATCAATAACCTCCTGTATGCGCCTGTAAAGGCTTAACACGTCCCTTGAATCCGGGTTCAGTTTTAGAGCCTCAACAAGATGAGACTCCGCTTCCAGGTACTCGCCTTCTTCAAGAAGCTCCCTGGCCTTTATGAGATGGTCAAGGTACCATAGCTCTTCGTAATACGGCGCCAGGAGTTTTGCGTTCTCCAGCTTTACCCTGGCCTGCCTTATCCTTCCGGCGTAATACTCCCGGAGAATCTCTTTTTTCATTTCAGAGGCTCTCCCCAGGTTCAGTATTCTCGCACGCTCCTTCCACTCGCGTATATCTTCCTCAAGTTCAGTGATTCTCCTGTCGGCCCCATATCTCTCCCTGTACTTATCCACAGCGCCCAGAGCGCCGCGGATATCCTCCAGGTTGAAAAGCCTTACCGCCTCCAGGTACCGGGCCTCCCTTTCAAGCTCCTTTTCCTTCTCTTCAAGCTCCTCTTCCCTCCTGGAAGGGGATACCCCGAATTTCCGGGAATACTGGAAATAATGGGTATTATCATCCTCCCCGGATACGAATGCGTATGCGAAATTCATCCTTTCGGAGAGTATCCCCAGCCCCGCGCTCCACTCATCTTCCCTTACCCCGCCTCTCAGGGCCAGGGCGGGGTCCGGAAATATCTCTATCCCCGCGGAGTAGAAGCGTTCGGCATCCCTGAAATCTTCCATAAAATCCTCTATACTGACTTCTCCCGTTATATTAAGGAACCTGCTTGAGAAAAGACTTATCCCCGCCCTGAGACGCGGGGTAAGAGGCATATCCCCAAGAGACGAATCCGGAAACTCCAGCACGGGAGTATTCAGGTTATAAGCGGCGGCCCCGGCCTTCAGCCAGGAGACGGGGGTTAGCATCAGACCGGCGTCTGCGGCGAAAGCTTCTCCCCTCTCGCCGGAAGAAGTAACAGCAACCGCCCGGGCCGTTCCACCTGCCGAGAGCCACCTGAAAACCCTGAGAGAGAGAGAGAGAAGATAGTTCTGCATATGTTCCGAAGTGCCGCGGTACCCGGCCCCGACCCCGCCCGAGAGGCTTCCCCGGCGGCTGAACGGGTATATATACTCGGTATGAGCCATATGGGTATCCGGGCTGGTATTCCCGTAAAAAATACTAAACCGGCTGTAAGTAAGTTCCGCGGCCGAAGCGGGGTTAATAAGAGGGGAGATATGCTCCCCACCAAGAGCCGCGCCGCTTCCGGCAAGGGCCCTCACCCCGGCAGAGGGGCTCATATCGGGAAATATGGGCCCTTCCGAAGAAAGGGCCTTACCAGAAAACCCCAGTAAAACCGCGGCAGTAATGAGAAAGCTTTTTTTCACGTATTCCCGCCTGCGTGTATTTCCGCAAGTTTAACGTACTCGCGGGCCCTTTCCGCAATCATCTTCATCTCGGCCTCGGAAACATCTCTTACTCTCCTGGCGGGAATACCCATATAAACCCCGTTTTTCTCAAGAACCGTCCCGGAAGGGACAAGAGCGCAGGCCCCCACAAGGCAACCCCTCTCCACGCAGGCAGAATCCAGTATAACCGCGTTTATCCCTATCAGGGACCCGGACCGCACCAGGCATCCGTGCAGTACAGCGCCGTGCCCCACCGTGACACCGTCTCCGATAACCGCGGGGGCGTTATATCCTGTATGTATGATAGCTCCGTCCTGAATATTTGTCCTGTTGCCGATTATTATCCCGGATACGTCACCTCTCAGAACCGCTCCGGGCCATATCGAGGAACCGCTTCCTATCTTGACATCCCCGATAACGGCTGCCGATTCGGATATGAAAGCCGCCCGGCTTATATCCGGTTTTCTTCCCTTAAACCCGGAAATCATATTTTCCTCCCGGTGAGACCCGGAACCCCGTACACGGGGATGAACTCAGCTTAAAGCAAATAACTGTATTAGAATATAACATAAAAAAGCTCCCGCAACCGGGGTCATTACCCACCCCGCGAATATGAACCTGAGTGACTGGAGGTTTATGGTCCTTGCCCCCTTTATAAGCCCAACCCCCGTTACAGCCCCGACCATAGCCTGTGAAGTAGATACCGGAACGCCTATCACTTTGCAGAAATGGACAGTCAGGGCCGAACCCAGCACGCATACAAAAGCCGAAAAGGGATCCAGCACGGTGATCTTACGCCCTATGGTTTCCATAACCTTCCTGGAGTAGGTAATTACCCCAAGGGACATCCCTATGCCTCCGACAGCGGCAGCCCTGAAGGCTGCAGCCCGGGAGTGGGGATCTCCGAAAACCCCGCTTATAAGAAACGGAGCCGTGGTAATGGCAGCGTGAGAAGCCCCCAGAGTATAGGCTCCGTAGGATCCGCTTAAGACCAGCAGGGCCCTGAAAACCCGGTTATATAGTATATCCGACCGTATAAAATAATTAACCGCCGGCGCAAGCACCCTGTAAAGGACATATACGACAAAAGCGGTTATAAGGGGATTTAAGACCCACACCGCGAACATCCTCATAAAAGCTTCCCACTCGGCTCCCGCCAGCCCCTGGAGGGCTATTCCTATCCCCATAATACTTCCTATGGAAGCCTGCGAGGTAGAAGCCGGAACTGAGAGGTATGTAAGAACGGTTATGGTAAGAGCAGCTGAAAGAGCGGAAAAAAAAGCAAGGTCCCCGAGGTTCAGCCCGGAAACAGCGAATTCGGTCCCGGCCACACCGCCAACGCTGTCCATAAGACCCGGCCCCTCAACAATAGACCCTATCAGTATAAATACCGCCGCAAGTATCACGGCGGACCTGTACCTCATGGCATCTGTGGCAACAGCCGGGCCGAATATATTTGCGGTATCGTTGGCCCCTACCCCCCATCCCAGGTATACACCGCCAAGAAACCTAAAGTGAGAAAGAAAACTCCACAGCATAATTTTATATATTATAAAATATCAGACCACGCCGCAAACCTGAGTTTTTCACTGACAGGCCGGGACCTGAACAAAAACCCTGGAATCAATTTTAAAATCATACCCGCAGAGTTCCGGATAACCTAATATAAACGGTTCAGAGTCAAGTAAAATTGAAGTTTGCTCTCAGCGCGGTAACCATAGCATTACAATTCAAAAGGCGACCAGATACTGAAAATTCCTGAAAGAAGTTCTCCTGATTTCCCTGAAAAAAATTTCCGTTAAAATAGAGAGGGCGCAAACGCAAACTGCGCTTACGCCCTCTGGTTTGTTAGATATTTACCCTGACTGCCGGTTAAAAATTCACCGCGTATTCAAGGGCGGCAAACCTTGCATCATCCAGACCGCTGGCATCAGGCATAAACTGGCTGTATGTGACAAATATGGAACTTGCCTCGCCTATGGGTGCGCTAAGCTTGACACCAACCTCGTCTCCTATATCATCTCCAGCCACCTCATCGCTGAGCATATAGTAATGGGCCATAAAATTGAGTCCCGGAACTATATCAAGGTTGAACCCCATTCCTATGGCCTCCAGGTCCGCCATTGATTTACCCGTAACGGCTGTCGCGTAGGCGTCCAGGTAATAATCATACCAGAACGTATCCATAAAGTAACCGTACATTGTGGCGGAACCAAACTCCTCGTTGTCTCCGGTAGCAGGATCGTCCCCGGTTGCCAGGAAATAATCCCCCTTAAGCGAAAGACCGTGGAAATCCGGTATATCATAGTTAAGCGCCGCATAGAGAAGCGAAGCATCGTAATCATTACCCCAAGCATCGCTCCCGGACTGCATTATATACTCGGCGTAATGGCGGAAATTATCAAACCCGCCCTGCGCAAATATTCCGGCGAACTGTTTCTCGTCGCTCTCAAGGGCCGCATCATCCTTATTGCTGGCATAGTCAACTATATAATATCCGGTAATATCGGTTACCGGCAGGGAATACGAGGCGGTAAGCCCGGTCTTATGCATACGGCTGTAGGCATCCTCCCTTGACCATCCTTCGCTGTTTAACCGGTAATGAAGAGCGCTTACTTCAAGCTCATCATACCCGTAGGAGGCCTTCAGACCGTCTAACCCGGCCCAGTCAGATGTAAGGACAAACCCCCGCCCCAGGAATATGTTCTGCCGCCCGATATCAAGAGAGAGGTTCTCTGTCAGAAGATCCGATACCCTGAGATACCCGGTCTGCAGCCGGAATGAACTGCCGCCCGTAGCCGGCCTCCACCCCCTGCCCAGTGCGGGCCAGTAATCGGAATCCTCTCCCATTGTGTTCTCAAACTCGGCAACTATATTTATATATACGTTCTCCGAAACGTTTCCGTCCAGACCCAGATGTATCCTGTTTCTCATAAACTCCTGGAAATCATCCGGATCATCCACAAGACCCATATTATCCATCATCTGCCAGCGCAGCCGGTACTGACCTGTAAAGTTCAAATCTTCCAGGTCAAACGCGTGCCCGCCTGATACAAGACCCAGGATTACAAGCAGCGAAATTACCTTGATCTTCATACATTCCTCCTCTTAATATCCTCCAACACCATCTGATTTTGTACTTTATGATCCAGGTAAACTACTGCAGCCACTGATCTACTACATCCGGGTTTTCATTCATCCATCTGACAGCGGTCTCATAGGGATCTTCTTCGCCGGCTTCAATCCGGGCCATAAGGTCATTCAGCCCGTCCATATGCCAGAAAAACCTGTCCAGAAACCCGAAAGTTTCCGGGGCATCTTCAATTAACCCGGCGCGGACTATGTTATGGATGGCCTCAATACCGCCGTATACCAGCTGGGGATCCTCAAGTTCCTTCAGTTCCCATTCGCCAAATTTCCAGTGGGGAAGCCACCCTGTAACAACTATCCATTCCTCATTAGTTACGGCTTCATCAATCGCAGCCACCATATCGGCATCGCTTCCCGGAATCAGTTCAAAATCTTCCAGGCCGTATACTTCAATCGCTTCCTCGGTGGCGCTCATTATACCGGATTCCGGATCAATACCTATTATCTGGCCATCAAACTCTTCTGCATACTCAGGCAGAACTTCTATAGAGTCTATTTCCACGTATTCGGGAACAACCAGGCCTATACTGGCCCCGTAAACCTGGGGTCCAAGGTCTACCACGTTACCGGCTGTAAGCTGGAAGTATTCCGCATGTGTTTCGGGAAGCCAGGCGCATACAAATCCGTCAAAATCCCCGGCGGCGGTACCATCCCACATCTCTGAAGCTGAAACCGGTGTAAGAACGACCTCGTGTCCCAGTTTTTCCTGAAGGACTGCTTTTGCCATATTGGAACTGGCTATTGCGCAGGCCCACTCAACGTAAGCCAGTTCAATACTCTCTCTCTCGTAAGTTACAGCCACATCTTCCGCAACCCTGGCGCAGCTTAACAGCCCCAGAGCCAAGAACCCTCCAATCACCAGAGTAACCCTTCTTCGCATAAAAACCTCCTTCACTTCCTTTATTCTCCTCACCCGTAAAAACCCTGTTACGGTAACCGTCTTAATTTTTAAAACCAGAACAAAAACCCCGGGATTACTCTATTATTTCTTCCGCCCGCTGAAGAACTTCCTCCGCAACATAATTCCCGATGGTGGCGATAGCTCTCCGGTTAAATGAAATCATGGGTTTATCCGTAAAATAAACGGGAATCTCTCCGGGATGTTCTCCCTCCATTATCCGAAGCACAGTTTCCGCCGTTTTCTGTCCAACAGAACCGTAATCCGGGTATATACCCATAAAAGCACCTGAACTCACAAAATTTTTTGAATATCCCGTAACAGGAATTCTGTTCCGGAGACTGAACAAGAGCACCCTCCTTATGGAAGCATCAAAATACAGACTCCGGTCAGGGAGGGTCCATATAATATCCGCCCCTTTTTCCTTTAAATTATCAAGCGCGCGGGATAAATCCCTGGGCTCCTTAACGGTTTCCGTTACAGCCCCCAGGCCTGCTTCAAGCAGAGCTTCTTCAGCTTCTTCAACAGTTCTGCCCGTGTTTTCGGGGTTATAGGCTATCCCGATTTTTTCAATATGGGGCAGCGCTTCAGCCAAAATCTCAAACTGAACCGCCGGGGGGATATCTAATGTAACTCCTGTAACATTTCCTCCCGGTCTTATTAAGTCATCAATAATATTGAGCTCCCGGGGAAAGTTGAGCATTGAGAAAACCACAGGGGTTTCAATTATTTTTTCTGACACAATCCGGGAAGATCCGGGACCCAGGGTTAAGATCAGGTCCGGCTCAGTTTCCCGCAAAAGCAAGAACAGTTCTTCTGTCTCGTATTCTGAAAGGTTGTATGAAATTTTTGTATACTCGAAATTTATTCCGTCAAGTGTTTCGGTAAAACTGTCAAGCATTTTTCTCTGGGAGACGGAATCACTCTCTTTGATTACAGCTATATCAGCTGCTTGGGCGGTATGATACGCCAGGAAAAAAAAGATTAGAGCCGAAGAGACCAGACGCCACGCCAGTTTCCCTCCGGCATTTATCCCCGTGAGTATAACTTCCCTGCCTGTTTCATCCTTCTTAACGTCCAGCGCTTCCTCCTTTAAAATTTTTACGGAAGCTCCTTAACTGCATCTGACGAACATATTGAAGCTACACTGTCTATCTTAATTACTTAGTATGCTCTGTCAAGTCTCCGCATAACGGCGTATTTATACAAGGAAGTAAGGTAAGAGTATAGAACATATACCCCGAACTTAACTCTTACTCAGCCAGGGGTTCACCGGAACAGAATCCAGGAGCTTTCTGGTGTAACTGTTCCGGGGAGAGGTTATAACCTCCGCTGCGGGCCCTTCTTCAACAATAAGCCCCTCTTTCATAACGGCTACCCTGTCGGCTATCATACTGACCGCCTCAAGGTCGTGGGCTATGAATATGATGGGCAGCCCTGCGGATGAGTTAATATCCTTCAGAAAATTAATGACCTGGGCCTGCACGGAAATATCCAGGGCCGATACGGGCTCGTCGCAGACAAGGAGCTCCGGCTCAAGTGCCAGGGCCCGGAGTATGGCTATCCTCTGTTTCTGCCCTCCCGAGAACTGGTGAGGATATTTTGAGGTGTTTATCTTCTCCAGCCCCGCCCCCCGGAGAAGCTCGGAAGCCCGGGCAGGGCGTTTCCCGCGGGGGACGCCGGCGCAGCCCAGGGCCTCGTATAGGCAGCTCTTTATACTGAGTTTCGGATTAAGGGAGTAGAGCGGGTTCTGGAAAACCATCTGGGCCGGATGAGGCCGGGAAACACGCCACTTTATCAGCCCGGAATCCGGATTTTCCAGCCCGCAGATTATTTTTGCCGCTGTTGTCTTGCCGCTCCCGGATTCCCCCACCAGGGCCAGCACCTCGCCCCTGCCTATCTCGAAACCTACCCCCTTAAGGGCCTCCACCTTTCCCTTGCGGGTACCCAGAAACCCTTCACTGCTGTAAGTTTTCCTGAGGTTTTCTACCTTAAGAACGCTCAACCTGAGCACCTCGAGTAATGTTCTTCCGAAACCCTTATTAATTCCTTCTCCCTGCCGCACCTTTCTGAACCCCGGGAACACCTCGGAAAAAACACGCACCCCGGGGTAGTATCAGCGGGGGAAGGAACGCTCCCGGGGATAGGGCGTATACGGCTCCCGGGGGTTTTAATATCCGGAAGGGCTCCCAGAAGGCCTTTCGTGTAAGGGTGAGCGGGACGGGAAAAAATATCCTCTGCGGGGCCGTACTCAAGGACCTGCCCTGCGTAAAGTATGTATATCCTGTCAGCCAGGGATGAGAGAAGGTTAAGGTTATGCGTTATGAATACCAGGCTGAGAGAGTGTTTTTTTCTCAGAACTCCCAGGTTGTCAATTATCTTCTTTTGTATGGTTACATCAAGGTTGCTTGTAGGCTCATCGGCTATAAGAAGTTCCGGTGAGTTCAGAAGAGCCGCGGCTATGGAGGCCCTCTGAAGCATTCCTCCTGAAAGCTGGTGAGGAAACATCTCCCTTACTCCCCGGTCAAGGTTGACCTCCTCAAGCATACGCAGGCAGGTTTCGGAGGTCTCATCCGCTCTCATACCGTGCACCCGGCAGATCTCCTCCATCTGCCTCCCTATCCTGATAACCGGATTGAAAGAACCGTACGGGTCCTGCATTATAAGGGATATTCTCTTCCCCCTTATCCCCTGCATCTGTTTCTCATCAAGACCGGAAAGATCCATCCCCGAGAAACTTATCCTCCCCCCGGAAACCGCCCCTTCCGCACGGTCAAAAAGGTCCAGAACAGAAAGGGCCAGGGTGGATTTCCCGCACCCGGATTCTCCTGCAACTCCGACAGACTCCCCGCGTTTTACATATAGGTCAACGCCTCTTAACGCCTTTACCGGACCTGAAGGGGTGTAGTACACCGCCTCCAGGTTGCTTATCTCAAGCAGGGGAGCGGTCATCTTTTTTCCCGGAAAGACGCGGATCAAGGAGATCCCTTAACCCCTCACCCAGCAGGTTAAAGGAGAGAACAGTCACAAGTATGGCAGCGGCAGGGTAAAGTATAAGCCACCAGGCGTGCTGCCCCATATACTCTCTCCCGACGGCAAGGATGCTTCCCCAGGAAGGGTCGGGGGGCTGAACCCCGAGTCCCAGGAAAGAAAGGACCGATTCTGTCAGGACGGCCGACCCCACACCAAGTGTAGCTGTTATTATCACCGGGGCTATAACGTTGGGAAGCATATGCACTGCAAGGATCCGCCAGGGTCGCACACCCATCATCCTGGCAGCCAGGATATATTCACGCTCACGTACTGCAAGAGCCTCTCCTCTTACGTACCTTGCCAGAGAAGGCCAGCTTGTCGCCCCTATCACTATCATCACATTGAAAATGCTCGGCTCAAGAAAGGTTATGACCATCAGTATAAGAAATATCGTCGGAAAACAGAGCATTACATCAACAACGCGCATTACCGCGCTATCCACCGCCCCCCCGTAAAACCCGGCCGCCAGACCGAGAGGGACTCCTATGAGAAGCGATATCCCGACCGCCACAAACCCTACAGAAAGAGATATGCGCCCTCCGTAGAGGATCCGGGAAAAAACATCCCTGCCCAGCTCATCGGTCCCCATAAGATGCCGGCGACAGGGGGGGCTGAGACGCCGGGCAAGGTTCTGTTCCCCGGGGGGACTCGGCGCCAGGACTGGACTGAGCGCCGATAAGATGAAAAGGAAAAACAGCACGGTCAGACCGAAAAAGGCCATCCTGTTATTAAAAAGCTTTCCGATCATTTTCTGTACCTTATCCTCGGATCCACCGCCGCGTACCCTATATCGGCCAGCAGGTTTCCTATAAGGGTAAGCAGAGCCATTATAACCCCTATCCCCATTATCACCGGGTAATCCCTGGACATAATAGAACTGTAGGCGAGGCGCCCCATACCGGGCCAGGAAAAAATAGTCTCAAAGACAACGGATCCTCCTATAAGCGAAGGTATCAGGAGCCCCACCATTGTAACCACGGGTATAAGGGCATTCCTAAGACCGTGCCCCAGTATGATCCGGCGGCCCGGGATACCTCTGGCCCGCGCGGAACGGATATAATCGGCCCTTATGACCTCCAGCATAGTTGAACGCATATACCTGGATATGAAAGCAAGACCTGTTATCCCAAGCGTAAGAACCGGCAGGATCATATGACGGATTACATCCGCAACCCTGCCCAGAGGGGAGAGAAATTCAAACTCAACGCTTGTCATCCCGGATACCGGAACCCACCCGAGACGCACCCCGAATATATACATCAGGACAAGCGCAAGGGCGAATGCGGGAACCGAATACCCCAGAAAGACCAGGGCCGTAAGAGCCCTGTCCAGGAGAGTATCATGTTTTACGGCCGAGATTATTCCTATGGGAATAGCAAGTGAGAATATAAGAGCCAGGGCCGCAAGGTTAAGAAAAACCGTTGCGGGGAACCTCTCGAATATTTTACTGCTGACCCGCCTCCCGTCACGGAAAGAGTTGCCGAAATCCAGCGTAACCACCCTCCTCAGCCAGCTCAGGTACTGCTCGTGGAGGGGCCTGTCAAGACCGTAGGCCGCGTAGAGCCTCATCCTGGCCCTGGTATCAACCCCGGGACTCATACCGATCTCGTCAACCGGAGACCCGGGAGCAAGACGCATGACTATAAAAGTGATCAGGGTTATACCCAGAAGCAGGGGAAAGAACAAAATAACCCGTCTGATTATGTATCTTCTGATTTTTTTCCCTCCATCCGGCTACACGGTCTTCCAGATCTTATATTATACCCATATAGGCCGCAACGGCTATTAACCCGGAGCCCATAATCACGAGAACCTTTAGGGCCGAACCGGCGGCTCGCCCGAAAAGAGCTCCGCCTGATGATTTTAATGAACCCCGCAGGCTCCGGCCTCCTGAAAGTTCCCCGGCAAGGGCCCCGGCAAAAGTTCCCGCCGCCGCCCCCAGCAGGGTTCCGGGTCCGGGGGCCACTACGCTCAGCAATGCGGCCCCGGCCATCCCTCCAAGCAGGGCCCCCCTCACCCCCCGGGCTGAAGCCCCGCTTTTCTTTGCCCCGGCATACCCTCCCAGAAAATCCAGGGTCTCTCCTGCCAAAGCGGCAAGGAGAAGAAGACCCACAAGAAGAGGCCCCGCCGAGCGGAACCCGTCAAGGAGAGATACAATGAAAAACCCAAACCAGGCAGCCAGGGCTCCCGGCATACCCGCCAATGCGAGGATTATCCCCATAACGCAGAAAAGCATTACAATCATTACGTATACAAAATTCACCGATTAATCGCTCCGGAGCTCTGCAGCTGCCTGTATATACCGGCAGCTGCGGCAAACTTTATTATATCGCCCGGGATAAACGGCAGAAACCCTATAGCGGCAGCTTCAATAAGGGTCCGTCCTGTCACCGCGCCCAGCGCGGGCACCCCTATCGCGTATATAACCGCCCACCCGGTAAACATTCCGAAAAAAGGACGCCCTCTCTCGGCAAGGAGCCCGCATATGAGAGCTCCGGCCGCAAACCCGGCTATAAAACCTCCGGTCGGGCCTAACAGGTATCCTATACCGCTTCCCCCTCCGGCAAAAACCGGAAGCCCGGCCGCTCCCATTATTATATACAGACACTGGCTGAGAAAAGCGGCTTTGCCGCCTATAAGAACACCGGAAAGCATTACAAAGAGGTTCTGGAGGGTCACCGGAACGGGAGAGTAAGGCAGGGGAATTATAATGTAAGAGCCCGCGGCTGTAAGAACCGCAAAGAGCGAAACCCTTACCAGTAACCCCGAACTCAATTCAGAGGCGGGCTTTCGTATATCCGGCGGCATAAAAAACATCCGGCTCTTTACATCGGGGGAAAAAACTGGTAGCGGCAACGGGATTTGAACCCGTGTCGCAGCCTTGAGAGGGCTGTGTCCTAGGCCAGGCTAGACGATGCCGCCACAGTTTTGCCAAGTATTTTAACATTAAATTGATTGCATTTCAAACATCCGGCGGTATAATCCGGGAACCGCAAGGAGCTCCTCGTGGCGCCCCTCCTCCCTTTTAAAGCCGTCCTCCAGGACAATTATCTTATCCGCTTTGCGTACGGTGGAAAGACGGTGGGCTATAACCAGAGTGGTGCGGTTTTTCATAAGAGAATCAAGAGCTTCCTGGACAAGTTTCTCGGATTCCGTATCAAGGTGGGAGGTCGCCTCGTCAAGTATTAGTATCTCGGGGTCTTTTATAAGGGCCCGGGCTATTGAGATCCGCTGTTTCTGTCCGCCTGAAAGCTTAACCCCCTTCTCTCCTACCACTGTATCATATCCCATGGGGAGCTGTGAAATAAATTCGTGGGCGTGGGCGGCCCGGGCGAACCTCTCAACCTCGCTCCGGGAGAACTCTCCCAGCCCGTAACATATGTTCTCCATTATGCTCATATTAAAAAGTATTACATCCTGCATTACCATGGCTATCTTTCCCCTCAGGGAGCGGATGGTATACTCTCTTATATCGGTCCCGTCTATAATTACGGATCCCTTAACCGGGTCAAAAAACCTGGGGACCATATTCACAAGGGTGGTCTTCCCAGCTCCCGAGGGTCCAACAAAAGCCGCTATATGCCCCCTGGGTATATCAAGACTGATATTCTTAAGGACAAGCTCGTTTCTCTCGTATGCGTAAGAGACATCCCTAAACTCTATTTTATCCCGAAAGCTCTCAAGCGCCTTTGGGTTTTGCACCTGAACAATATGATCACGTCGGTCAAGCACTTCGAAGATCCTTTCGGAGGCGGCAAGGCTGCGCTGAAGCTGCTGGTTTATACCGGCGAAGTGCTTGGCGGGAGTATATATCCCTACCATATAACCGAGAAAAAGAAAAAAGTCACCCGGTGTTACCGTGCCGCGCAGGACCGCCCGGCCTATAACCGAAATGGCAAGGGCCACCCCCGCGGTAGCGAGAAACTCAATAAAGGCCCCCTGGAACGCGTCTATCCTTTCTGACCTGAGAACCAGGCTTATGAAGTTACGGTTAACCCTGTGCATATTTCTCTGTTCCTCTTTTTCCATTGAGAAAACCTTTACAAGACGAACCCCCGATATTTTCTCAGCAAGAAAATCATATATCTCGGCCATTCGCTGGTGCCCCTTTCTTCCGAGTCGTCTGAGTTTTCTGGAAAACTTTATAAGAGGAAGTATTATTATGAAAAACCCGGCAAAAGTAAGAAGCGCCCAGCGCCAGTTAAATATAATTATAAGGGAAAAGAGAACTACAAGCATAAGTCCGTCCCGTATAAGCCGGGTGGGTATCTTGACTATGGATGACTCAAGGTACTTTACATCGTTAGTTATCCTGGAAAGGAGCTGCCCGGTAGGGTTTGCCGAATAGTAGGCCAGGGACTGGTAGACAAGGTGCCTGAATAACCTGTTTCTAAGGTCCATGGCCACGTTCTGTCCGACATAAGCCATCAGGTATTTTGCCAGGAATTCGCATACCCCTTTAAGAAAAGCAAGGCTTATTATGAGAAGAGCAAGGTAGTTAACCGCGTTTTCTCTGGGTATCTCAAGGTTTATAAAAGGTATAATAAGGGGCGTATCGGCGGCAAAGATCATATCCATAACCGGTTTTACCGTTGTTATGAGCGAGGGCATAAGCAGCCCCACCAGGGAAAGAAGCACCATCCCTGTTATGAACCTCCCCCTGTAGGGTTTTATAAAACGGAAGAGTCTCTTTATTATCGCGTAATTGGTCAGTTTTTGCATATCCCCCGCTCTGAGCCTGCGATAAACTCCGTAAGAACCCTTATATTGGAATCACTGCTCAGGGAGGGATCAGCGGATATCTTCTCAAGAGCCTGGGAAGTATTTATACCGGAACGGAAAATTATCCGGTAGGCTTTTTTAAGGCGGGATACCTCCTCCGGGGAATAGTTTCTCCGGGAAAGCCCCACAGTGTTAAGTCCGCTTACCCTGGCGGGATTTCCGGCTATTTTACAGAAAGGAGGGACATCCTTGGTTATCCTTGTACTGCCCCCTACAATGGAAAGTCTTCCCACCTTGGCAAACTGGTGAACGGGGGTAAGGCCTCCGACTATGGCCTGGTCCTGCACAGTTACATGTCCGGCCAGCGTAGCGCAGTTTGCCAGTATAACCTCGTCTCCCACCAGACAGTCATGGGCGATATGCACGTATGCCATTATAAAAACACCGCTTCCAATCTCGGTCCTTATCCTTTCGGAAGTTCCCCGGTTAATCGTAGCGTACTCTCTCACAGTGCACCTGTCTCCCATAATAACCTCGGTATCTTCCCCGGAGTACTTGAGGTCCTGGGGAGGACCCCCTACAACCGCGCCTACACCTATACGGCATTCTTTTCCCAGGGTTACACGTCCGTCCAGAACAGCCCGGGGCTCTAAAACACAGTTATCCCCCACAACGGCGCGAGGCCCCACTATGGCGTAGGGGCCTACTGAGACGCCGGTTCCCAGCACGGCACCCTGTTCAACAATAGCCGTTCGGTGAATAAGAGTTCCGTTTTCTTTCAAATCAATCTTTCCTTATAGAATCTGCAGCTCAGGGAGATGTTACCTTTCAACTATGGCGAACATAAATACCGCCTCGGCTATTTTCTTATCCCCGCAGTAACACTCCCCTTCCACCCTCCCCCCTTTCTCCCGGGCCCGTTTAAGCCTGACACGGGACCGTATAGCGGCCGGGGGACGTACATCTCCGAAAAAAACAGCTTTTTCTATTATTATAAAGTAGGCAAGTTTCTTGTCGTCATCAGAACCCGAAAGAAGCATTACCGCTGAAGACTGGGCCATAAACTCCATAACCAGCACTCGCGGAAGAACCGGATCTTCAGGGTAATGTTCCCTGAAGTACGGTTCGTTAACAGTAATATTCTTAACACCGTGAGCGGTTTTCCCGGAAGGCTCCATAAATACCCTGTCCACAAGAAGGAAAGGGTACCTGTGCGGAAGGATCCTTATCAGTTCGGGAAGCTCTATCGTACGAGCTCCGGGAGGAGGCGCGGGAAGGCTTCTCCTTCGGGCTTTCCGCAGACGGCGGGCAAGTTCAACATTCGCGGCATGACCGCACCTGTTAGCGATAACCGCGGCGCGCAGCGGCGCGCCCAGGAGGTAAAGGTCCCCCATAAGGTCAAGTATCTTGTGCCTGACAAACTCGTCAAAAAACCTCAGGGTCGTATTTGTAATCTCTTTTTCGCCTATAACTATGGTATTTTCCAGGCTGCCCCCCATCCCAAGCCCGCGTTTTTTCAGCTCATTAATCTCTGACTCAAAACAGTAAGTCCTGGCCGCGGATATATTCTTAATGAAACTCTCCCGGTCGGGAGAGATGCTTATGAACTGCGATCCGGGCATACGGTCCCCGTAATGAATGGTAGCGCTTATTGAAAACCTGTCAGAGGGTATTACGGCAAGCTCAGTCCCTGATTCGTTAAGATAGACTGCTTCCGGGGGTGTAAAATACTCTCTTTCAGCATCCTGTTCAACCGTCCCGGCCTCAATAAGAGCCCTGGTATAAAAATCGGCGCTTCCGTCTCCCACCGGAAGTTCCCGCCTGTCTGTCTCAACAGTCAGGTTATCTATCCCCAGGCCGCAGCAGGCTGCCAGAAGATGTTCAACGGTCTGCACCCTGGCCTTACCGTTTTCAACGGTGGTCCCGCGGGAGACATCCACCACAAGATCTATATCAGCCGGCACCGAAGGGCTGCCCGGAATATCCGTACGCACAAAGAGTATGCCCTGGCCGGGAGGAGCCGGTTTAAATACAAGGTTGGCGTGTTCTCCGGTATGAATCCCCACCCCGGAAAGCGTGATACTGCGCCCTATGGTGTGCTGCCTGTTTTTATTCAACTCTTCCGGAGCTCTCCCTTTTTAATTTTTCAACCTGCTTAAAAAGGTCCGGAAGGCGTCTTATAAGGGCGTTTATCCTCCGCGCAGAAGAATGATTCATCGCCGGGTATCCCGAGACCTGCTGGCCGGGCTTTACATCCCTGGTAACCCCGGCCTGGGCCCCTACCTGCGCTCCGGCCCCTATCGTTATATGACCCACCACACCCGCCTGGCCGGCGAGTACGGCCCCGTCCTCCACTACGGTTGAGCCCGCTATACCTGCCTGTGAGACGATAAGACATCTTCTGCCCACTCTGACATTGTGGGCTATCTGAACCAGGTTATCTATCTTCGTGCCTTCACCGATTACAGTATCCCCGGGGGATCCCCTGTCAATACTGACATTGGAACCTATTTCAACATCGTCATGTACGATAACGCTTCCTACCTGCGGAATTTTTTTATGCCCGTCTTTCCCGGAAACAAAACCGAAACCCTCGCCCCCTATAACAGCCCCGGGGTTTACTATCACCCGGGATCCCAGACGTATATCCTCCATCAGGGTTACATTAGGGTACAAAACACACTCTGACCCTGTCTCTACGCCTCGTCCAATGTAGCATCCGGGATAGATAACAGTTCCCGGGCCGACCCGGGCGCCGGCCTCTATCCGGACAAAATCTCCCACGCTTACCCCTTTCTCCAGAACAGCCTCTCCGTCTACCGAAGCAAGACGGCTCACCCCGCTGAAAGGACAGGGCCTGGAGCCGTAAATGGCCCCAAGCACCTTTCTGAATGAATCAGAGGGATCCTCAGTTATAATATAAGATGCTTCACCCTTAAGCTCAGTTTCGGGGGGGATAAGAATACATGTGGCGCGGGTGTGTTCAAGATATTTGCGGTACCTGGGATTGGCAAAGAAAGTTATATCCCCTTCCTTTGCGAACTCAATAGTATTTGCACCCGTAATCTCAGCCGAGGAAGAACCTTTAAGAATTCCTCCCGCTATCTCTGCCGCCTCTTTAAGTGTGATCTTATTCGTGCTTTTCATTTGGCCTCTCAATCGATGAGCTCGCAGGGACGGCTCAAGTTATCAGCGTGCTAAATTCGCGAAACTTACAGTAACCTCCCGCGCGCAGGCGTTTAAGGGTTCAGGTCCGGGATCAGGGCAACCCTAACGGTACTCTTCGTTCAACCTGTTTATGACCTTATCCGTGATATTCTCAACCGAATGTGTGGAGTAAAGAACAGTATCCTCTTCAAGTACGACCGTAAAGCCCTTTTCCTCGGAGATCTGTTTAACGGTCTCATAAATTGCTCCTAGAATCCTGTATTTGAGTTCCGTTTCCTTATCAAGTATCCTATCTCTGCTTTCCTCCATTAGTTCGTCCAGCTTTTCGCGATGAACCTGTATCATATCACGAAGCTCCTCCGCTTCTGACTCGGAAAGGGTCTCCTTCTGTGTATCAAGGCGCCGGGCAAGAGCATCTATCGCCTGCTGTCCGGATTCTATCTCCTCCCTTTCACGGTCCATAACCTCTCTTATCTGTTCACGCGATTTCTCCACAGCCTTAATCTCATCAAAGACCCTTTCGATATTAACATACCCTATGCGGGTAGCCGTTATCCGTACCGCCGAAGCGGGCATAGCGGAGAAGAGCAGAAACCCTGTTAAAAGGATATATGCGCGCATGCGATTAATAAAAAATGTCTCCCAGTGTAAAATACCACTGGGCACCTCTGGGACGTTTATCTAAACCGTAACCCCAGTCAAGACGTATGGGAAAACCCGGCATCTTGAACCTTATTCCCACGCCGTAACCGCGTTTAAGCCTGTGTTTCTCCGTACCTGCGGCAAGCGTTATATCGCTGCGGTTGAGCCACGAACCGCCCACATCATAGAAAAATGCCCCCTGGATAACCGTTCTTCCTTCCTCGGATATAAGGGGAAACTTAAGCTCAATATTGCTTACAAGTTTATAATTACCTCCACCGGCAGGTCCTATATCGCCGTAGTACTCGTATCCCCTTACGGATTCAGCTCCTCCTACAAGAAACCTTTCATAAAGGGGAACATCCTCCGTGGAGCCGTAAGCGAAAGCGGAACCGAGTCTGAGGTTCAGGGCCAGGACCAGCCTCCATACTACAGGCTGGAAATAGGCGGCGTTGAACCTGGTTTTCATGAAACTCTGGTCTCCCCCCAGGATTCCCCCGGCGATCTGGTTGGATAACCTCAGGTAATACCCTTTACTGGGGTCAAAAGGGATATCCCGCGCATCATAAGTAACGTTGGGTGTGATGCTCGAAGTAGTTTCAGCATCCTCAAGAACAAAATCTTCAATAGAAGCATCTATGTTGTACTGCCTCACCTGCTCCAGTGAATACCTGGCCTGAGCCGTAAACTCCCTTGTAAAATGTCTTCCAAGCATAAGGCTCCCGCCGCTTCTGCGCTCGTCATAACTTCCGGATATAGTCTCACCCCTGAAATACCTGCGGCGAACTGTATTATAAAGGCTTGCTCCAAACGGAGTAGGGGTATTAAAAAGCCACGGCTCATGAAAATCAAGCCTGTAATTCTGTTTTCTGGCCCCGAACTCCCACATGGCCGAAAGCCTCTGTCCCCTGCCGAAAAGATTTTCCTGCGATACTCTTATCATACCCACCAGGCGGTCTTCAGAAGAATACCCGGCTCCGAGGCTGGCCATCCCGGTTTTCTGTTCCTCAACATGAAAGACCAGGTCTGTCCTGTCCGGAGGGCCGGCCGGAAGCATATCTATCATAACATTGGAGAAAAAACCCGTCCTGAATATACGGGCCTGGGAGTCCCTTACCTCCTCAAGATTAAACGGGTCCCCCGGAGACACATCTATTTCCCTTTGTATAACATAATCCCGGGTGACATGGTTCCCCTCAATGTGAATATCCCTTATGAAAACTTCCGGGCCCTCATTTATGTTAAACTCTAAATCAACCTTCCCTGTCTCCTCATCAACATTGAATCTGGGTTCAGCCGCAAGCCTTATATGACCAAGAGTTCCGTAGAGCTCGTGGATATCCGCCATTATCTCTTCCACTCTTTCATCAGAGAAAACAACGCCGGGCCTTACCCTGATAGACTCCTTAAGTCTGCTGTCAGACACCTTAAGGTTTCCCGTAAAACTTACTTCCCCCAGAGTGTACTGCCTCCCCTCGTCAATCACCACTGTTATGTACATCCTTTTTCTTTCGGGATCAAAAGTTATCACCGGCTCCTTTATCTCAACATTCAGGTAACCGTTATTCCTGTAATAGGTGTTAATGTCGCGGATACCTTCGTCCAGTTTATCCTGCTCAAAGACCTTGCCTTCCTTGAGATCTATCATCCTGGAAACACGCCGGAAGTCGCCCCGGAGCACCCCCAGTATGGAGAGTTTCTCCACTTCTATTTTATGCCCTTCCTCAACATAGTATGTAACCTTGATATTACCTGTTTCCGGGGATTCCTCGGTGAAAACCTCTACCCTGGCGTCGGCATACCCCCGACCCCGGTAATACCTTTCTACCGCTGCGGATCCCCTCCGCGCGAGAAACTCATCAAAAAAACCGTCTTTTTCAATCTCAAGCTGCCTCCTGAGAACCCGGGCCCGGAGCTCCCGGTTTCCCTTAAAGGAAATATCCTCAACCAAGGGCTTCTCCTTTACGGTATATATGACCCTGACGGATTCTTCTGTAACCTCTTCCAGTGAGACTGATACGTCGTCAAACTTATTAAGCGCGTATATCGCGCCCAGATCCTCCCCGGCGGCGGAAGGAGAGTAATCCTGCCCCGGTTTAAGTGATATCTCTTCAAGGATTCTGCTCTCGGAAACTTTATCGTTTCCCCTTATAATAACTTCGTAGACCTCCCTGGCTATTCCCGCGGAACGGGAAAGGAGTATAATAAGGAAAAACAGAATCGTTTTTTTTATCTTTACCCTCATATCAACCTCTATCTTTCATTCCCCCTTCTAATGCTGCTGAACTCTATCCCGGAAAAACGGTTCTCCTGTATTGCGGCAATAATAACGCGCTACCCTCACAGGGCATGCGCCTCTCCGATGTTAAATTCCTAAAATACAGGAAATTTTAAGCCGGATTGATAAAAAATGGTGGGCGGAACAGGATTTGAACCTGTGACTTCTGCCGTGTAAGAGCAGCGCTCTAGCCAACTGAGCTACCCGCCCATCATATTCTGTAGTTCTCGACTTCCCTGCTGCTGAAAGCTCTGGCGCTTAACCCTCCCCTGCCTTTGCAATTATAATAAATAAATTTGATTTCTTCATCCCCGCCGGCATCCGTATACCTTCCGCAGATTCGGGCCATAAGAAAAATATTCTCATCGGAAACTCTCCCCGACCCTATACAAAGAGGCCCTTTTTTATCAGCCGGCTTAAGCTTTATGCTCTCATCCGGAGCGGTTGATTCAAGAAGCTCGTTTTCCGCCTTGTTCCGTCCCGCTATTACTTTAAAACAGGGGCCTATCCTGAAATGCCGCCCTATATTAAGAAGCTTTATCTCGCTTTCATCCGCCTTGCCCGAGTTTTCTATCAGATCTCTCAGTTTCTCAGAGTACTCTTTCATGGTAAGACGGCACCCTCCGGCAGGGGATTCAAATTTCTCTATCCCTAACTCTGCGGCAAGCTCCAGCTGCCGCCTGCGGGATCTGCCCGAGATATCAAGCAGGGTGTTACGGTCCACCAGCCCGGTTTTTTCAGGGACGGTGGGTTCCAGGAGCCGGGCGCTCAGGGGCCTTAAGACCAGACCTTCTGCGCCGGATTCCCTGTCTATGAGGTTCATCGTCTCGCGCCTCTGTGACATAGGACGCTGTCCTATGACCTCCCCCGTGACTATAAAATCCGCCCCCTCCTGCCGCATAATCTCAAGAGCCTTCTTAAACTGGTAAATGCGACAATCTATGCAGGGATTCATATTCTTGCCGTAACCGTGTTTCGGGTTCTCAACTATCCTTAAAAAATCATCCCCGAAATCAGCTCTGCGAAACAGGTATCCAAGCTTATCTGCCGCATTTTTTGCGATATCAGATGCCCGGAGGCCAGCCGCAAACGGGTTCCTGAAATACAGGCATACTCCTTCTACAGCCTGTTTCTTCATTATTGCAGCGGCAAGAATTGAGTCAAGACCGCCGGAGACCAGAAATACAGCCCTTGCCTTCATTTGTTAAAAAAAAATGGTATCCCCAAGGGGATTTGAACCCCTGTTGCCGGGATGAAAACCCGGTGTCCTAGGCCAGGCTAGACGATGGGGACACCAAAAATCTTGTATGTAAATAGTAATAAAAAATAAACGCTTGTCAACAACCGTCACAACATCCGAGACGCCTGTCAGGAAGGTAATTCCTGACATAATCCTCAATTCCCTTCTCAAGAGAATGGGTTTCTTTCCTATAACCGCTTTCCAGAAGTTTAGCCGTATCGGCGCAAGTATAGTACTGGTACTGCCCCCTTAACTCCTCAGGCATATCTACATACTTGATCCTTGCGGAAATCCCCATAGCGGAAAACACTGATCGCGCGAGCGAGTTCCAGGTTCTTGCTATGCCGGTACCGGCGTTAAAAATACCGCAGATCCCCGGATTGTCAAAAAAATGCAATGTCATATCTGCCGCATCCTTTATATAAAGAAAATCCCGGCGCTGTTCTCCGTCCCCTATATCATCCCTGTAGGATTTAAAGAGACGTATTTCCCCTTCATTCTGAATTTGTTCATAGGCCTTAACCACAAAACTTCTCATGCTTTTTTTATGGTACTCATTAGGCCCGTAAACATTAAAATACTTAATCCCGGCAATTGACTCCAGTAAACCGGATTCCAGGGCATAAATATCAAAAAGATGCTTGGACTCACCGTAAAGGTTCAGCGGGGTATACTCCTTCAACCTGGAATGCTCATCGCTGAACCCCAGGGTTCCGTCCCCGTAGGTAGCGGCGCTGGAGGCATAAATAAACCTTGATGAGGATGCTGCGGCGGCCTGGGCAATTTCCCTGGTATAATGATAATTTACCCGCATTATATATTCCCGGTCAGTCTCTGTTGTGGAAGAACAGGCCCCCATATGAAAAACTGCGCCCGGCTTTATCTTCCCCTTTCCGTAAGAACTCAGAAATTCCCCGGCCTCTACTACTCTGCTGAACTTTAAAAATTCCAGATTTTTCTTTTTTTCAGAAGACAGCTCGTGCTCTTCAACTACCAGGATATCGGTTATACCCCTGAGATTCAGGCTCCGGATAATGGCGCTTCCTATAAAACCGGCGCCCCCCGTAACAGCTATCACTCGGACTCTCCTTTCAGGGTTTTTATTATGGAAAGTGCCGTCCTTGCTGATGCCCCTTCTTCTCCGAGTTCCAGCACCACTTCATCCAGAATTTGCTTTATCTTATCTCGTCCTGCCGCTACATCAAGCACCGCCTGTCTGAGCCGGAGCGGAGTAAGATTATTCTGGATAAGCTCGGGACTTACCTCCTTGCCTGCCAGTATATTAGCCATACATATGTACGGAACGTCAACAAGGTATCTGGCTATGGCAAAAGATATACCCGATACTTTGTATACAGTAACAAAAGGAACCCCCTGAACCGCTGCTTCAAGTGTGGAAGTCCCGGATTTTACAACCGCGACAAAAGAACGTTTCAGTAAAGCGCGGGCATCAGAGGTCATTTTTAAATCCGAACCCCCAATTTTTGTATAAATTTTTTGCGGAACCGTCTTCACCCTGGCAACTACCGGAATCATATCAGTCCGTCGCGCGACCTTAAGCATTACGGGGAGATGACGCTTTACTTCCTGGACCCTGGATCCGGGCATAAGGGCCATAACTTTATCCGTCACTCCAACCCCAAGCTCTTTTTCCAGTCCGGGAATATCATAGGAATCCGGAATATCTTCAAGAATAGGGTGTCCCACAAACTCGGCATCACCCCCGAAATCCCTGAACAGCTTTTTCTCAAATTTAAATACACAGTAAAGTTTCCGGCACATTCCTGAAAGAAGCGGAATCCTTTTCCTGCCCCAGGCCCAGACCTGGGGAGTTATATAGTAGAAAACCGGGACCCCGCAGGCAGCTGCGGCCTTTCCGAGGTTTATATTGAAGCCGGGGAAGTCTATAAGTACAAGAGCGTCTACGCGCTCGGACGAGTCACTGAGAAAATATTTTTTTCTTAAACGTTTTTTAAGTGATACAAAAAAAGGGACCGTCTTAAGAACTTCAAGAAAACCGACCGCAGCCCTGTCTGCTATCTCTTCTACATTACTATCGGAGACAGAACTCATCTTTTCTCCCCCTACTGAATATACCAGGAGGTCTTTCTCCTGTTTTAAGTTCTTTATAAGTTTAGCTCCGTGATTATCGCCGGAAGTCTCCCCTGCGGAGACCATTATTTTGAGAGGGGTCATATCTTCTCAGAAATCGTAAGGGCAAGTTTTAAAGCTGTAAGCCCGTGATGTCCGCTGACCGTGGGCGCCTTACCCGTCCTGACGCTATCAATAAAATCCTTAAGCTCCTCCTTTAAAGGCTCGGTTTTTTTAAAGGAAGGGGATATCCTTTCAATATCTCCCGGACCCCGCACTTCTTTCTTTTTTTTCCTGTAAACAACAAACTCCTGCTTCTCGTAATTAAGAGAGATGTACCTGTCCGGTTCAAAAACCCTGAATTTACGCTCTGATTTATATGAGATCCTTGATGCGGTGATATTTGCCGCGCACCCGTTTTCAAACTCAATGCGGCAGTTGGCAATATCCTCTTTGCCTGAAAATACCGGCGCGCCTATGGAAGTTATGTTTTTTACGGGAGAATTCACAAAACTCAGTATTATGTCAATATCGTGTATCATAAGATCCAGAACAACCCCTACATCAAGCGAACGGGCGGGGAAAGGCGATATCCTGTTCACCTCTATAAAACGCGGCTGCTTGACAAACTCCCTGGCTTTTTTAACGGCCGCGTTAAACCTCTCCACGTGCCCAACCTGAAGGATGCATCCCCTTCTCTCAGCAGCCTCAATAAGCTCCTCGGCATGCCCGGGAATATTCGTAACAGGTTTCTCTACAAGGGTATTTACCCCTTTTTCAAGAAAATCAAGAGCTATCCTGTGGTGAGTTTCCGTAGGGGTTACTATGCTGACAGCATCAACGCTCTCAAACATATCACGGTAATCCTTAACGTATTTTGCGCGGAATTTTCTGGCTGTCTTTTCTCCGGCCTTCTTATCCAGATCGGATACACAGGCAAGCCGGCATTCCGGCAGTTCACTGTAAATACGCGCGTGATGAACTCCCAGATGCCCTACCCCCACGACTCCCGCCCTAAGCTCACCCATAGAATTCTCTTATTTTACCTGTAATATACTCTACCTGAGATTCGCTTAACTCCGGGCAGATCGGAAGTGAGAGACACCGGCGGGAAATCTCCTCGGAAACAGGAAAATCACCTTCGGAGTAGCCCGAATCAGAGAAAGAAGGCTGCATATGAAGAGCTACGGGATAATGGATTGCGGTAGCTATACCTGAATCAGCAAGCTTCTTCATCAGCTTTTCCCTATCATCTGCCAGGATCACATACTGGTGGAAGACATGTTCAGCATACTCAGGCACCTCGGGAAGTGCAAGGGGAAGACCTTTCAGTCTTTCATTGTAAAGCCCGGCGATCCTGCGTCTTTTTTCGTTCCACGTGTCTAAATAACGGAGCTTTATTCTGAGTACAGCTGCCTGAAGGGTGTCCATACGGTAATTATACCCTACTTCGGTGTGATAATATCTTTTATCTGAACCATGGTTTCCCAGACGCCGCAGAAGCTGCGCGGTCTCATCAGAGTCACATACAACACATCCCGCATCACCGTAAGCGCCAAGGTTCTTTCCAGGATAAAAAGAAAAGCACGCTATATCGCCCAATGAACCCGACTTCCTGCCCTTGTAAAGCGCGCCGTGAGACTGCGCGCAATCCTCTATTACAGCAAGTCCCGCTTTCCGGGAAGATTCAAGTATGGGGTCCATATCCGCAGAACACCCGTAAAGCTGAACAGGCATAACAGCAGCTGTTTCCGGGGAAATATTTTTTTCTAATTCTTCCGCATCCAGGCAGTAAGTCCGTTTTTCTATATCAATCCATTTTATTTTTCCCCCTGCATGAATAACGGCCTCGGCCGTGGCTATAAAGGTAAAAGGGGTCGTAATTACTTCCCTGCCCCTGACCCCGGAAGCCTCCAGCGCAAGGTGCAGTGCCGAGGTGCCGGAAGAGACCGCTACCGCATGTTTCCGGGCGCAGTAAACAGCAAACTCCTCCTCGAATTTTTCCACCTCTTCTCCGAGTATAAAGCTTCCCTTACGGCATAACTGTTTCCATTTTTCGGATACTTCTCCCTCAAGGCGCTTATACTGCGCCTGCAGGTTAACCATTGGTATGTTCTGAGTTTTCATTTGATGGTTATGTTAGAAAATTATAATACTACTGTCAATTAAGCCGGGAAAAGCTTTTATAGCGCATAGACAGAGACAAGTCTCCGGGACGCTTCCGGCCGTATACCCGGAACCCCGGAACTTTTTTATACCACTTTGCAACTCTGCCTTTATGAACTTATCCGATAAACCTTACCCCTTTCCTGCTGCGCGGATCCTTCCTGAAAAACTTGAATAAAGACCCTCTGCGTGTTATTATTACGTGAACGCTATGAAAATACCAAGTATTAAAGACCTGACTGACAATATGGTGGATGTCGGCTTAATCACAGCCGGACAACTTGATAAGGCCAAGAAAAAAGCCCAGGAAACAGGTGGAAACCTTGGGGACATATTAATATCCGAGGGATACATAACCGAAGATGTTTTTATGGCTTTCCTGGGTAAAAAATCGGATATATCCTATGTTGACCTCTCTGATTACGGCGATATAAGCCCGGGAGTTCTTTCGGCCGTACCCGAAAGTTTTGCCAGAAAAAAAACCCTTATACCCGTGAAAAAGAAAGATAAGGTTCTCACTGTTGCCATTGCCGACCCTATGAACGTATTTGCCATCGATGACCTGCGCGCCCTGACAGGACTTAATATTGAGATAGTCCTTTCTGTAAGGGATGATATTAAAAGAGCCCTGGATAAATTTTACGGTTCCGGTTTCATAGAAGACCTTGAAAATGACACACAGGAAACCCAGGATATGCCAAAACAGGATATAGATACTTCAGAAGCTTTCTCCTCCATAATCAGTGAGATATCCAATGCAGATAATGAACTTGAGGTAGTTGCAGCAGAAAAAGACAGCGACCTCCAGGATATTACCCGGATACGCAGGGAATCGGAAGGGGCCCCGGTGGTTAAAATGGTTAACCTTCTTATTCTTAACGCCATAAAAAAAGGGGCATCCGATATACATATAGAACCCTTTGAGAAACACTGCCGGATACGGTACCGTGTTGACGGCGTGCTTCACCTGCAGCCGGCCCCGCCCAGAAAAATTTTCAATTCCATCGTAGCCCGGCTTAAAGTAATGGCATCCCTGGATGTTGCTGAGAAGCGCAGACCTCAGGACGGAAGGATAAAAGTAAAGATAGGGAAAAAGGAAATAGACCTTAGAACCTCGTTCCTACCCTCCACTCACGGAGAAAAAGTTGTAATGAGAATCCTGGACTCCTCCAGTCTATGCCTTGACCTTACCCAACTGGGTTTTGATAAACAGGAAATGGTGAAATTTAACGATATCATAAACGCCCCAAACGGAATAATACTTGTAACGGGCCCCACAGGGAGCGGAAAAACAACTACACTCTACTCAACCCTGACAGCGCTGAACCGCCCCGACGTAAACATAAATACAATAGAAGATCCGGTTGAATATATGCTTAAGGGTGTAATACAGGTCCAGGCGCGCCCTGATATTGATCTTACTTTTGCGGCAGGTCTGAGAACTTTTCTTAGACAGGACCCCGATATAATAATGGTAGGTGAGATAAGGGACACCGAAACTGCGCAGATATCAATTAACGCTGCGCTTACGGGCCACCTTGTCCTCTCCACCCTTCATACCAACGACGCCCCCAGCGCCGTTACCAGGCTTGATAATATGGGTATAGAGGCCTACCATATATCATCTACAGTTATACTCTCGCTGGCCCAGCGCCTTGTAAGAAAGGTCTGCCCTAAATGCAAGGCTCCGTACGAAGTAGATGTAGAAGCGCTCTCATCATACGGTCTCAATCCGAAAGAGATAGAAACTTCAGACGGTAAAGTGACGCTTTTTAAAGGCAGCGGTTGCTCGGCCTGCTCTGATTCGGGTTATAAAGGCCGTATAGGAATTTACGAAATGATGGTACTTTCTGAAGAGATAAAAAAACTGATAAACCTGAGAGCTCCCACCAATGAACTTAAAAACCAGGCCCGAAAGGAAGGGATGCGCACCCTAAGGGAGTCCTGCCTGAAAAAAGTGCTCGACGGTAAAACAACTGTGGATGAGATGCTCCGGGTGACAGCCGGGGATACAGGATAAGACCGGCTTACTGAACTTCCTCCATATCTTCCGAAGATATATCAAAATTAGCAAAAACCTGCTGGACATCATCATTTTCCTCAAGGCTTTCCATAAGTCTGAGCATATCTTTTGCCTCTCTTCCTGAAAGCTTTATGAATGTGCTGGGAATCATTGTGATTTCTGCGGTATCCGCCTCAACGAACTCAGATATCCCGCGGCTTACCTGGGAAAACTTTTCCGGCTCAGAAAGTATTTCATAGTAATTCTTTTCATCGGTCTTTAAATCTTCAATATCCAGGTCAATCACTTTCTCCAGAAGTTCCTCTTCCGGGATTTTTTCCTTTCCCACTGATATATAACCCTTTTTCTGAAACATCCAGCTTACACAACCGGTCTCACCCAGGTTGCCGCCGTGATCCGAGAAAATTCTTCTCATCTGTGAGGCGGTTCTATTCTTGTTATCGGTAGCGGCGTTAACCATAATAGCCACGCCTCCGGGCCCGTACCCCTCGTAAGTCACCTCAACATAACTTACACCCGGAAGCTCTCCTGTGCCTCTCTTTATGGCTTTTTCTATATTATCCTTAGGCATATTTGCCTCGGAGGCTTTCTCTACGGCAAGTCTGAGGCGGGCGTTCATGGCAGGATCACCGCCTCCCTGCCTGGCGGAAACGGTTATCTCCCGGACAAGGCGGGAAAATACCTGCCCTTTTTTCTTATCTTCCTTTGCTTTCTGGTGTTTTATACTATGCCACTTTGAATGGCCTGACATATTTTATTACCTCAATCTATCAGCGCCCCTGCTCACGCTCCTGCTCGTAGGCCGCTATAAGTCTCTGCTGAACATCCGCGGGGGCTTCCTCATAATGATCAAACTCAACCGTATACTCTCCCTCGCCGCTTGTCATTGACCTGAGATCCTCGGCATAGGTTGTAAGCTGCTCCTTCGGGATAAGGGCGTTTACAACCTGCCCCCCGTCTTCGGGACTCATCCCCAGGACCCTCCCGCGGCGGGCGTTAAGATCTCCCATGACGGCACCCGTATAATCATTGCTTACCTTGATGGCTACTTTCATGATAGGCTCAAGAATATAGGTTCCGGACTCTTTCATTGCATTCTGAAAAGCCATACTTCCGGCTATCTGAAAAGCCATATCAGAGGAATCAACATCATGGTAGGAACCGTCAAATACAGTTACCTTTATATCCACGACAGGATAACCCGCGACAACCCCTTTGCTCATAGCGTCAACCACCCCTTTTTCTATGGAAGGTATGTATGTTGACGGGATACGGCCTCCTACAACCTCATTCCCAAACTCAAAACCGGAGCCCCGCTCGTTGGGCTCAAGGCGTATAATGCAGTCACCGTACTGTCCGCGTCCTCCTGTCTGCTTCTTATACTTGCCCTGAACACTCTCAACCTTTTTCCTTGCAGTTTCCTTATAGGCTATCTTGGGCGGAGCAAGCTCAATCTCAGCGGCATACCTGTTCTTTACATATTTTACCAGAAGCTCAAGCTGGAGGGTCCCGATCCCTTTTAAGACCATTTCCTTGGTTTCGGAATTGAACCCGAAATCCAAAGTGGGATCCTCCCTTGTAATGGCAGAAAACGCGCTTGCTACTTTTTCTTCATCTCCCTTTGTCTTAGGATATACCCCCCGCTCTACAACAGGAGAAGGGAAATTTATTTCTTTGACAGGCTCAGCATTCTGGTTTAAGCTCAGAGTATCGTTAATCTGAATTCCGTCAAGCTTGACAAGCGAGCATATATCACCGCATTTCACCTCATCAACATTAAAATTTTCACTGCCGCGTTTTACAGTTATCTGGTTTATCCTGTTCTTATCCTTGCTCCTGACATTATATACAGTCTCTCCCGCTTCCAGGGATCCGGCGTAGGTTTTTATGTAACTTATCTGCCCTACATGTTTCTGTGATTCAACTTTAAAAATAAGCGCCTTAAACTCTCCGGAAGGTTCTATTGGTCTCTCCTCAGAAACTGCGCTTAAAGGCGAAGGAGCATAATTCACCGCAAACTTAACAAGTTCATCAGCCCCTTTTGAATTTATGGAAGAACCGCATAAGACCGGAACGATATCACCCTGATTGAGGCCCTTACTAAGTCCTTTCTTTATATCTTCGGGAGTCAGGGCCCCTTCCTCTAAAAATTTTTCCACCAGCGCCTCATCCACAGAAGCCACTGAATCCATCAGGCTTTCCGTCAGGCCTTCTGAGCTCTCCTTAAGATCACCTGGCACCTCAGTATTCTTTCCGTCAACTACCGCATCTGATTCAATAAGCCGTATAATTCCCTTAAAATCCTCAGCCTTCCCTACAGGAGCTGTTACCGGAGCCATATTCGGACTAAGCTCTTTAAGCTTTTCTATTACCTGACTGTACTCAAGAGGCGAGTTATCCATAAAGTTAACATAAACTATTACAGCTTTTTTCCGTCTGCTGGCTTCTCTCCAGATCTTCTTCGCGGTTACATCAATCGGATCATGAGGGTTTATTACAAGAAGAACCGTTTCACAAACTTCAATGGCGCTTATAACGTTACCGTAAAAATCAGCATACCCCGGTGTGTCTATTAAATTAATTTTGTTTCCGGATACTTCAAATGATACAATTGAGGAATTAACGGAGGAAGACCTGTCTTTTTCAATAGGTTCGTAGTCAGAAACAGTATTTCCTTCCTCAACAAGACCGAGCCGGTTTGTAACCTTTTGCGAGAAAAGAATGCTTTCCGTAAGCTGAGTTTTCCCTGAACCGCTTGCTCCGCATACCGCAATATTCCTTACCTGCCCGGTATCATAAACTTTCATGTCTCCTCCTCTTATTATGCCTTCTCTTCCCTAAATAACAGCCCTTAGAATCAGGATTTCCTCAACTGAGGAAACCGGGGCGATTAAGTTTTTCATTGTAAAAATTTTCAGATTAAAATGCAACGGCAACGGAAAAATTAATTCCCGTAAGATCAAGAAAGAGGGATTCCGCCTGTAGGATCAGGTTCCTTAAGAGAGAGAGGCTAACCCCGGCATACGGATAAAAACCGCTTCTGAAGTTATCCGTCTCATCTCCGGAGAACTCTTCCGTGTACCTCTCGTAATAGTTAAAGAGAGCCGCCCCGGAAAACAACCGGAGGACTCCTAATTCCCGGGATACGGAAACCCCGAGTTGCACCCCCCATAACAAGGCGCTTATATCAATATCCTCCCCATTGAAATCAGTTAGGGAGTATTTTTCGGCGGATGCTCCTATATGCCACTGCCAGAGCGGGGAAACAACCAGATCACCGCCTATACGTCCGCTTACCGAGGCTCTTATCCCCGGACCCATATCGGATGTCTCTCTTGACTCCACATCTATATCTCCCCCGGTGAGACTTAGAGCGTAGGTTCTGCCTGCGGGAGACTTACGGGTTATCCCGGCGGATATCTTTCTGGCGGATATCTCTTTTTCATAGCCATGAAAAAAAGATGTTTCTCTTGTATAGTAAGTGTAGGAAAACTCAGTTCTGAATCTCTCAAAGGCCGGGTACTCAGGGAAAATGCTCAAAATACCGGAATATACCGGTATATTGCAGACAAAAAGTAATATTACAAGAATTGCGGATTTCATTAAAAAGTAAATCCGGCGGCGACCTACTCTCCCAGCCCGTCTCCGGACAAGTACCATCGGCGCTGGAGGGCTTAACTTCCGTGTTCGGGATGGGAACGGGTGTTTCCCCTCCGCTATCGCCGCCGGAAAAGGATACAAGTAAAACTATAAGCCATAGTTTCTAAAGATATGACCAAGTCTCACGGCTGATTAGTACGGGTCTGCTGACAAAATCCTCTGCGGACTCGCAGTCGGGGCCGAAGCCCTTCCTTTGAATCTGCAGGTTCATTCGACCCCTCCTTACGGAGGGCACACATTACTGCGCTTACACATCCCGCCTATCGAACCGGTAGTCTTCCGGTTGCCTTTAGTCTGCATCCCGAAGGATACAGAGGGGATATCTTATCTTGGAGTGGGCTTCCCGCTTATATGCTTTCAGCGGTTATCCCTTCCAGACATAGCTACCCAGCGGTGCCCCTGACGGGACAACTGGTACACTAGAGGTCTGTCCAACCCGGTCCTCTCGTACTAAGGTCAGCTCTCCTCAGATATCCTACGCCTGCAGCAGATAGGGACCGCCCTGTCTCACGACGGACTGAACCCAGCTCGCGTACCGCTTTAATGGGCGAACAGCCCAACCCTTGGGACCTACTCCAGCCCCAGGATGCGATGAGCCGACATCGAGGTGCCAAACCTCCCCGTCGATATGAACTCTTGGGGGAGATAAGCCTGTTATCCCCGGCGTACCTTTTATCCGATGAGCGACGGCCCTTCCAC